>NZ_CP058558.1:300000-435827 GCF_018141165.1 Alkaliphilus sp. B6464 | reverse complement strand
GTCATTGGCCCTTATGGTATAACTGTAATTGAAACTAAGAATTATAAAGGTAAAATCATAGGTTCAAGTAATAGCAAGTATTGGATACAAAAATTAGGTTTTAAAACACATAATATTTACAATCCTCTATGGCAAAATCATACTCATGTTAAAACCATCAAATATCTACTTCATAAAGAGGGATTTCGTAATGTAAATCTAGAAAATCTAGTTGTATTTACATCAAAAAAATCAAGATTGTTACTAGATGACGAGAGGCTACCTGTTATTCCATTTAAGGCACTTAAATTATGGTTCCATTTAAATGAAAAAAAACCTCAAACGATTGATGTGGTAAAAGTATCAGAGGCCCTTAAAAAGTATGAGGTTACAGGCGTTAAAGCAAAGAAAGAGCATGTTAAATATGTGAAACAACGTATAAGAATAGCCCAATCAAATTAACATAGGAAATAATAAATTTATTTTAAAAGGAGACTTAAAATATGGATAGTAAAGAATACAGAGTTTGGCATAAGGAAAAACGACAAATGTTTTGGATCAGTTCAATTAACATTCCTAACAAGTCGGTTGAATTATATAAAGAGTACGAAGGCATTAAAATAAAGGCCACTTTTGATGATGTAATTTTTATGCGATATATCGGTATAGATGTTGATGACATAAGTGGAAGTACAAAGGTTTATGAAAAAGATTATGTTAGTGCGAGCGATTCTGATGGAAATAGAATTTATGGAGAAATTGTTAAATATAGAAACTTTTTTGGTGTAAAACACTATAGTAAAAGTCTTAATAGATATATAATTGAAAACACAGAGTTTATTTATGAAATAATTGGGAATACACTTCAGAATCCTGAAATTATAGAAACCACCTAAAACTAGGTGGTTTTTATTAATATGCTTTTTCAACTATATCAAACTTTTTATCCTCAATATTTCGATAGAATAACTCTGAATCAAAAACAATATTTGAAGATTTTGATTTTAATACTTCATGCCAAGGCTCTCTATTTTCAGTAGAACTCCCAATAACTTCATCTGCCATTGACATATCCTCAATAGTATCAGGGTTATAACATGGAATATCTTCAAGCCCTACATTTGAATCCTCATATTCTGCTTGACCAATTATAATAGGTTCATCATCAGAAGCATTCTCATTAGATACAGATGGTTCTTCAGTTACAGATTCAACTTTTTCCTTGACAATAGACTTGTTTTTTTCTATTGCATCTTTTCCAATCACAATTTCAGGTTTTATATCTTCTTTTTTTACTATTTCATCCTTTATTATTTCATCTTTTACCACTTCATCTTCATTGATATCCTCTAT
Organism: Alkaliphilus sp. B6464; assembly: GCF_018141165.1. Taxonomy (NCBI): domain Bacteria; kingdom Bacillati; phylum Bacillota; class Clostridia; order Peptostreptococcales; family Natronincolaceae; genus Alkaliphilus; species Alkaliphilus sp. B6464. The sequence goes on along the minus strand of NZ_CP058558.1, from coordinate 434,495 downwards.
TATAATCTCACCTTGCATAGCATTAATCTTATCTTCGATACTTTTTGCCCTCATAACAAATTTAGACTTAATAAAGTCAAATACATCACTAAAATTAAATGTAGATTTTTTAACTGACGATTCACTTTCACCTACTAAAATAATAATAAACGGCAGCAATATCCATAATACAAATATATTTAAAATTCCTGTAATCACTATAAATTCCTCCTTATATGTATGTTATAGACTTTATATAGAACTTTTGTATGCTATTTCAAGATTTTTCTTGAATCATAAATAATAAAATACTTATACTTCTTACACAAGTTATTTAAGGTATTTATTTTTAGAGATATAGGTATTTTACTTATTACAAAATATTTTTCGGAAAAATTAAAACAATACGGAGGTTGTTAATCTATGGAAAAAAGAATATTAACTATGTCAAATATACATGGACACTTAGACGAAATGTTAGCATTATTAAAACAGGTAAATTATAATCCCGAAAGTGACAAGTTATTTATTTTAGGAGATATGATTGATTATGGTCCAAAATCAGTTGAGGTTATTGATACGATCATGAGTCTTAGAGATTATGGTGCGATTATACTTCGTGGAGATAGAGAGCAAATGTATATTTCTGCTTTCACCCACACAGATGAAAACAAACGAAATAAATACGAAGAAAAACTTTACGGTACTAGAAACAATCTTGTAGATTTTTACCTAGATCGTCCTGACATTAGAGATAAACATCTCGACTTTTTTAAATCGCTTCATCCTATATATCATTATGGAGATTATGTTTTCTCACATGCAGGAATAGATATAGGAAATGAAGATAATTCCTATGGTTATAGCCTTTGGGATAGAGATTTTTATAAAAGAACTGAAGAAGTAAAAGATTCTAATAAAATGTATATTTTTGGCCATGTTCCAGTAATATTCATGGACGGCCATAAAAAACCTGAAGTATATCTTAGAGATAATATGATTGGAGTGGATTTCGGAGCAGTTGCAAAAACAGGATATCTAGGACTTGTTGAATTGTCGCCTAAAATAAAATCTTATACAATCAAACTTTCTACTAATTTTCAAATACCAGTAAATGAATAATTAAGAGGGAGATATATGACTATGAATGATGTTATAAATAACTCTATGCCAGAACAAGGTAATGAATTAACTAATGTTGAAAAAGCATGGTTGCAACTTGAACAATTGCAGCAGAATTTTGAAACATTATCTAATGAAGAATTAATTGAAGTTAGAATAGACTGCTTAACAAGAATCAGTGATGCTATGGAACTTCTTAGCCCTCAAGTCAGAGATGATATGAGTGAATACGAAATATAAAGTGCATAAAAACAGGGGATAACCTCTGTTTTTATCATTTCTTTAAACTTTGCAACTGACTTTCCTTAAAATATCTTGTCCTATATGATTTTTACCATTAAAACCTCCTCTTATTTTTCATAATAAAGTATATGTCCTTCTTTATTTCTCCTTAATTCAGTTCTAGCAACAGAATTAATAATAAACTGATTCATAGAATCACCCTCTTTACATTAATAGAATCTTTAATACCTTCTGTACTATTTCGTTAATAACTTTTATAAATATTTGATTACATAACTTTTTTGGCTTGATTTCTACATATATTGAATTTTATATTACTGGCGATAATTAAAATTTTCACCCTAAACATAACACATCTATTCATGTGTTATGTTTAAGTAGACAGCATAATCAAGGAGGTGAACACCATGGATATAAACAAAAATTTAAAAGTCGCAATATCCAAAAAACAAGATGGAATAATAGATTCGCTACTATTTATAAGCAAAATTGAGAAGAAAAAAAATGAAAAATTTGATTATAATGAGATAAAAAATATTGTTCAGGAATACTATGCACTCCAATGCTCTTATTCACTTAGTTTTTTGTATAGCGAAGATGAATTAGAAAATAATCTTTTCTATAATTTAAGTGAAGTGGAATTAAACGATGGTGAATTAATTACAGATCGGATAAAAAATAGAATCAACAGTATTAAAAATATTAATGTTGATACTAAATACAAAAAAGAGGCTATTGGTATTTTGAAAGAATACTTAAAAGAAATATCTATTAATGAAAGCACGTTAGAAGTAGAGCAAATTGCCATAAAATATTTTTTGAAAGATTTATTATCATCTGCTTTATTTTTGGCATTTTTAATTTCTCCACTGATAATTTATCTATTAAAAAATACAATCCCAAGTATAGATAGTAGTCCTAAATCAGTATATCTACACTTAATGCTTCAAATCATTGGTTTTAGTGGGTTGCTGTTTTTAGGTCATGTGGTGCTACTTCTAAAAGGATACGTTAAAAGATATGCAACATATATGATTATATTTTCTTTTTCTGGATTGCTTTATTTAGGAGTATTGGGACAACAATATGTAAATACTACAGGATATAATTTTAATGAAAAAGTAGAAGTGATCAGTGTCAATAATTATAAGGAAAACAGTGAAATTAAAACCATTACCTACAAGATAAAGAATAAAGAGAAAATTATGATTGCTCATAAAGGTCTTGGTATTAAGTCTAATTCAAAATATAAAATTTCAGGTCATAAATTTACAGGAGTTATCCTTGAAGCAGAAGAAATTAAATAATTAATAAAATAAAAAATCACACGTTATGTGTGATTTTCATTTTTTATTAATATTTATTTTTAGAGTCATTATCTTTTTTTATATTATTTTTATAATAAATGTCATAACATTTTACTTTACTATCCATCTGTTTTAAAATTACTTGAAATTATTATGGTCGTCTATACTCTCTATAACTTTTTGATTTCATTTAATTTTTCATATAATAAACTTAATTCTTCCTCTTTTAAATATTGATCTTTTTTGTATTTTTCTATAACATTAGTTAAATCTTTTTCATATATCAAATCTTTGTTTGTTTCAATATGCGAAAAATCTACTTCATCATTCGTAAATATAACAATAGAGTGAACCGGAAGTTTATTATATGAACCGAGAATTTTTCTTATTCTTTTTTCTGTTAAGTGATTTTCATAAATAGGGTTCGATATGTTTTGTTTATTTCTGTTTGATATCTTCAGCCAATTTTTTTCATTTTCAAATCCATCTAGTGTTCCTCCATACTTTTTGACATTTAAAATAAAGATTCCGTATGTTGACAGAATTATATAATCCATAATAAAATAATCATCATCATTTTCTAAATGTATTTGCTTGAGAACTCTATATTTCTTTAAAGGCAGATATCTGTCTATTTTTTCTTCTAACTTTAATTTATCAAAATTATTCTTACGTTTTATGACAGAACTACTCATAAGCACAGATATGCAACAAATCATTAGCACATAAAAAATATCAGGCATGTTTTTACCCCCTTTTAATATTATAAATTTAGATAATTTATAGTATTCTACTTATTATTTTTGCAAAGTCAAAAAATAACTAATAAAAAACCTGTCCTAATTATAGGACAGGCTAATTTCAATTATTTATCAATAACTACAGTGCTTACAATCTTATCATGCCACCCCTGTTTTTCGTCATCAAAAAGTATCCAAATAAAACCTAAAGATAGAAAGAATCCAGATATATATTTTCCTATAATTTCTCTTATTAACATTCTTCCAAGACCAATAGGATTACCTGTTTTCTTATCAACAATAATCATACCTAATATCTTTTTTCCAATAGATGTACTTTTAGACCAAAAGTGAATTTGAATTCCTATCATTACTACTGCAATAAACATTGAATACAAAAATGTCATTTCTAATATTAATTCTTTTATATTTAAAAGTGAAACAATACCTAGTGGAATTAAAAATAAAAATAAAAGCATAAATGAAATAACCCCTAATATCATACTATCTAAAAAATGAGCAGTTATTCTTTTTCCAGCACTTGATATCATAATCATCACTTCCTTTATTCAAATTTTAATCATTATAGTAAACGCATTTCTAGGAATCAAGTATTTTATTAGTTTAAAATAAAGAAGTTAGGGAGTTTCCCTAACTTCTATTAAGCAGCAATATAAGTTAATTTATATTTAGCAGTTTTATCTACTTTATCAACATATTCAAAATCATCTTTATTTTCATAGATAGTTGCTCTAATTCTAGCCTCGTAGTTAGAGTTCTTTTTAGCCTTTGGATGATCTCTTAGTGCATCATAAATATCTTTAAGTGTTGCTTTACCTCCCAATTCTTCAAAAGTGTCCCTAACAAGTTTTTGCCATGTTAAAGTAATATCATCTCTTTTCTTAAAATCTATTAGAGTATTCTTAGTATAATTGATTTGAATTAAAAATGGGCTATCTTTTTTCATAACTACTAAATATTCAGTAACAATAGGAATAAATGGTTTTTTATATGATCTATTATCAGAATTGCAGTTATACTGTCCTTTAACTATAAATGCTTCTAGTTTTCCCATTTTCATCATATCACTCTGAATAGAATAAAATTTGTCATCTTTTCGATAGTCTCCCACTAAAACAGCAAGTCGGCCATCCTTTCTTAATCCCATATGGAATTTCCTAATTGTAAAATCTAATTTTTCAATAAATTCTTCATAGGAGTTGCATCTTGATAAATCATCAGAATGTGTTTGGGTTCCTTTACCCCATATATTTCCTGAATACAAAAGCATATCATGATATGGCGGATGGTATATGATCAAATCTGCTGACTCATTTAAGTCATCTTTTAAAGCGTTCCAACCTGCTTTTCCATGTTTGTAATTTGGATTTAAATCATATGTAGAACATTTGATACCCATACTATCGCACACATACTTTGTAGTTCCAGAGCCACCCATAGGATCTATTACTTTAAAGTGATTGGTTGGCTGACGATAGTATTGTTTCCAGTCAAGACAGTATCTAACTAAGGCCTCAACAACTTTAGGAGATAAATTGCCACCCCATGAACTGCTACCCCCTTCCCCTCTGTCTGGGAATGCCATAAAAGAAGTAAGATCCTTTCCTAGTCTTTCTGTTAAATTTTTTAGAACCAGTTCTTCACCTAGTTTAGTAATAATTTCTCTAACTTTTCGCTCTCCAAATCTGGCCTCTAATACGTCTAATCCTTCTAATATTTCACCTTTAGTTATATTTTTATTTCCATATATGTTATCTAAATTTATCATTATTTTAAATCTCCTCTCATCTATGTATTAATTCCTAAATATAATAATGTAGTGCCATTCTAGGCAAAGATTAATCCTAGTTCAAGTTTAAAAAAAGAAAGAATCACACTAATCTATTAATGTGATTTTTATTAAGGGTATAAATGTTTAAATTATGAACCTACCATCTTTTTGTCAGTAATCATATCAAAAATTATTTGAATTACCAATTCCATTCCTACAATTGATTTGCTTCTTGGTGTTTTCTCTTTTATAATTTTTCTATACTATATCTTAATTGTTCTTTGCATCCATCTCTACTAAATCGCCCTTCTAATTTTTCCATCTTCATTAAATAACGATAATCTTCCTCGAAAGTGTAATTCTCATTTCCTGATAACAATTTTTTAACATCAAGTATTGTGTAAAACCATTTTTCTTCCTTGAATGAATATCTAGTATCAATAATTATTCCAGAATAATCACCTGCTGTTACAATATCTCCTTTTTGGAATACAGGTTCGGTTTTTTTAATCATACTTTCAGGAGATTTTAATATCCCTAATTCCACTAATTTAGTAAACTGACTCAATTCTAGGCGAGTTCTTAACGATTTTCTTATATTCCATTCAAGAACTACTTGATTATCAAGATAATCTATATCAGAAACAATTCCACAGATGTTTACAGGAATGGTATGTCGATCTAATATAATATCTACATAGGGATTAATAATCTCTTGTCCTACATTTATTAAACTATCCATGTAAAAAGCCCCTTTCTATTATCTTTGGTCTAAATTTTATATCTGCTTTTAACATAACACACAGATTAACTAAAAATATTACTATACGTGATTTTCTTAATTTGTGCGATTTTTAACCTGAAAAACGAATTTAGAAACGGCTTTCTTATATAGAAAGGTGAGAAGAAATATTATATTGATCTATTCTCATAAGAATATAGAAACCTTTTTAACTTTGCATAAACCCATTTAATTCTTATAAATACATTTATTCTTTCTTAATTTGCTTTGTCTCTTATTTTAGAGAAAATTAGTGTCCCTGCATTTCAATAGTCACTTCTTTTTAAACAATCTATAATGGCTGCATCCTTTCATCAGCGTGAATCTCTTGTTATAGTTTCTTACCCATTATTTTCTCATTATCTATCCATTATCTTTCTCCATAAATATTTCATTATTTATTTAAAATATACACCCTCCTTCTCTCCAACTCTTTCCCATTCATACATTCATTTAATTCTCCATTTTGTCCTTTCACATTATTACTTTTTAATTTCACTTTTTCTAATATTTTTAAAAAAGTTCTTACCTTGCTTACCCATTAAACATTCTTAATATCCTTCAAGTTTAACTTTTTCTGAAAAGTTTCAGTAAGCACTTACCCATTGCTTTTATTCTTATTAGATTAATATCTTTACAATTTAAACATTGAAACACTTATAGATATTTGTTAATATCTTATTGTCAATTATATTAGGAACTTATTACATTAAAGGAGGAGTTTAAATGATAAGGAAAACTTTAGGGATAATATTGCTGATAATCCTGATTGGAAGTGTGGCTTTTTTGGGAGTTATAGATAAGAAACCTATACAGTATGATGAAAACAACACTAGCCATATGTATCAAAGTTTTAGAACTATTACTGAAGGCGAATCTAATGTGGATACATACATTAGAAACTCTGGTCTTTTTACTTCTATTAAGTGGGTGAGAAACATATCTGCTATTGGAATTATAATAGTGGGAGCAACAATATTTATAGATAAAAGAAGAAAATACTAGGAAATTGTCCTAGTGTCTTTTTATGAATAAAAATAAAAAACACTCTATTCATTTAGAGTGTTTAATTTATTAATTTTTAGAAGTGCTTAATTATACAAACACACCAATTAGTGCTACTACTTTATTTAATACATAAACTAGAGTATTGATTTCTTTAGTTTGTTAAAAACTTTATGCTTATTTTAATGCTTTAATCCATTCCTCTAACCCAATCTCTCTTATGTCAACTTCATAACCTATAGTATTCTTGTTTTTTAATCTAAATACCTTGCTTTTTACCTTTAATGGTCTATTGATCAATCCTTGTCTTTTAGTAATATCTGCAAGGGCTTCATAAACTCCTTCAAGACCAACAATATATTTTCTTTTACCTGTTACTAAATCTTCCACAATATATTCTCTTATATCAATTAACATATTAATTCCTCCTAATGAATTAGTTGCTTTCTAAAACTTTATCTATATCATTAAGTAAATCTCTTGCACTTTTATTTAGTTGCTCTAATCGTTTTTCTTCATCTTTGTTTACTTTATCAAGGTCATCCTCAACATCTTCGTCGGTATCCTCTTTAATTTTCAAATTCCCATAATAACCACTTCCACTTAGGCAATATTTTTTATCATTATATTTGAACTTAATCCAATAATCCCATTGCCAACCATTTGTATCCATATCGTCACCTAAGTCAATCTCGACTCCAAGTTCTTCTAAAAAATTAATTACTACGCTTGGATGCAAAGAGTCTACTTCTAAAACATCAGCATGACCATTGAGTACTTCTAGCACTTTTTCTTTTAAGTCAGTCTTAAACTCCTGTGATATTAAAGTTATTTTCATGTTTATCCTACCCTTCGTAATATACTTTAATTTATCTATTATCGCCTTGTTTTCTCCATTTGATTTTTCTACTTTAATTATTCACATTATCTTCATAACATAATGTACTTCAAAAGCGACTTAATCCATATTTTGCTTTATTTCTTCTAAAACTTTTTTCGTAGATTCCTCGATATACTTTTTTAATTTCCACCTGTAATATAATAAAATCAGATGATTTGTTAAAACAATAATAAAACATGATAAGGCAAAATATTTTAAATTCATAAACTTCCTCCTTTGTATAATTCTCAAAACATGATATTAAACACAATCATATGGTTCGATCATATCTTCGTATAGACAACAATATTTATATTTTTCATTTAAGCAATTTTATTGATTTTATCTTTTATAATTTCAATAACCCCTTCAATTTCTCTTTCAGTAACAGGACCTTTATTCTTTTTTACTGCATTTAAGTACCCATGGGTAAAACTAATAATACCGTCCAGTGCGTTCTCTAAAGATACAATTGTATCCATAAATTGATCCTTACTAACCTCATTTCTGTATATCTCACCATTCTCTACATGAAACGATTGACATTCGTAATAGTCAAAGATAACGAGGTTGCCATTTGTAAAATATCCATGTGCTGCAATAATATCATAGATTATTCTACTTAACTGATATCTAGCCTTACTGCAATCTATTTGTCTTTTAACTTTTAATTCTCCTTTTTCATTAATAAACCAAAGATCACTTGTTTTTCTTTCTATCACTTTATTTAAATCAAAGATTTGTTCTAAAGTTGGTTGTGGTGTAATTGTAATCATTCCAGTAACAATTGCCATTGACTATTCCTCCTTTAAATTCCTTTGTAGATTTTATAAAGATATATTAAAAAAGGATAGTTTATCTATTCAAGCAAATTTTCTTGACTTAATTTTCCAATCTAATCTATAATCCCTTCTGATACCTTGATCGGGTGTTTGAGAGGAGGGAATGTTATGAAAGAAGACATGTATTATATTGATTCTGAAATTAGAAGTGCTGCCTTTGAACTTGGGAATAAATTATTCGATTTAATTAAAAACATTGACAAAGAGTTTAATAATATTGCCTTTGTTTGCATAGGAACTGATAGGTCTACTGGTGACTGCTATGGACCATTGGTAGGACACTTTCTTTCCAAAATTAAACTATATGAATTTGATTTATATGGAACTTTAGAGGAACCTGTTCACGCCATTAATATAAATAAAGTGTTGGATGAAATTGATATGAGTAATACTTTGATTATTGGAATAGACGCATCTCTTGGAAGATTAGATAATATTAAAAATATTAGGGTAGGTTGCGGTGGTATCAGACCCGGGAGTGGAGTTGGGAAAGAACTACCTATGATTGGCGATATTCACCTTGCAGGAATTGTAAACATATCAGGATTCATGCCTATAGATGTGCTTCAAAATACTAGACTTAATACTGTGTATAGGATGGCTGAAGTAACTGCCTCCGCTATACAATTTGCGTTATATGAAAAAGAAATATATAGAAAATCGACAATGCATATTTAAATAGTTATAGTTTAAAAGGATAAAAAGTAATTTTTTATCCTTTTATTTTTATTTGAAAAGCCTATAAGTACCTCTGTATGATGTGTTATGTTAAAAACTGATATTTGTTAATATATGTTTATGTTTAAGTAGGAATTTGTTTAATTAAATACACAACTTTTTTAAGGAGGTATTATAAATATGGCTAAAAGAAAAGTAAAGGCGAGACCAGAGGAAATTGCGAAGATTAAAACTTTAATAAATAGTAATAACAAAGAATATGTTGTATTTGATATAGAAACTACAGGATTTGATTATAGAGCAGAAGCAAAAATAATAGAAATCGGTGCAGTTAAGTTTAATAAGGTTAATGACGAGTATATCTTGGGAGATAAATTTTCTCGACTTATTAATCCTGAACAGTCATTAACTTCTAAAATAATAGAACTTACTGGAATCACAGATGATATGCTAAAGGATCAGCCAACCTACCACGATGTATTGCCAGAGTTCAAAGAATTTATAGGTGATGCAGTATTGGTGGCACATAATGCTTCATTTGATGTGAATTTTGTAAGTTGGTATATGAATAAGTTAGGAATAGAACTTATAAATGATGTAGTGGATACTCTTGAAATGGCAAGAGATATATTAGTTGATATGACTTCTCACAAACTAAATTTGGTCTGTGAAAAGTTAGGAATCGAGCAAGAAAGTCACCATAGAGCCGTTGATGATTCTAGAGTTACTGGTGAGATATTTTTAAAATTGCTGCCTAACTACATCGATAATCAGATTGATTTATTTAGTCTATCCAGTCAGGGATTTAATGAGATCAATCATTCATCCACTGTAGCACAAGTAAATCCGTTTACTTTAACTACTAATAATCCTAACGAATTCGTTGAGAAAAAAGAAAATATTAAAATTGAAAAAAAAGATGACGGACTTGATAAAAAAATTGCGATTTCAAGCACCCCAAGCATTACCGTTGAAAGTATCTCTTATTGGTCAAGAGGTTCACTTGAAAGAATTTATGTAAATGCTAAAGAAGGTGTGGCTTTCTTTGACGTTAACACAAAGGAATTAGAAGCAGATGCTTGGAAAATTAAAGGTATGGATATCAGAAATGAAGAAATACACGACTTAACTATTCGTCTATTAGAAATCAAAAATACCGAAGAACTTGCCAATTTTAGAGGCAAAAACTATTTGCCTAATGATTTAAGACTATAAAAATTATTAAAAGTGTTAATTATAAATTAATTAACACTTTTAATATTAGAATCTTTAAATATTTAATGTTGTACTTTTGCAGCAGTCTTTATTATCAGATTGTAATTCTTCTATTTCAAGTGGACAATCTCCGTCTATACACTCTCCTTCGCAACAACTCTGTTGTCCAAAACTATCAATATATTCTGCTAAAGGACAGTTCTTGCAATCACCTTTTTGGAAGTCCTTGTTTACTCTTATAACCATTTTCATAAGTTTCATATTCATCACCCCTTATTTGAGTTTCCACTTTTCATAGTATAGTTGAACTACCAATTAATTAAATCTTGTCGATTGTTAACACTGTAAAAGACATATCCAGTTTTATCTTTTATAGAATTAACTAAATCCCCACATTCCTCACATTCAAAACAGTTATCTTCTATAGTCATCATTTCAATCAGTTGACTATATAAGACAGTTGATTCTCTACAAGTGGGGCAAATGTACTCAATCTTTTCTTTAAGAATATCTCTCTTACAAAGTTCATTTAATAATTGCTCTATTTCTTCAGGTTTAACATTTAAATCACTTGCCAATCTGTATTTTTCCCTAAAAGCATTATAACTTACTGGAATTTCTAAAAGTCTTTCTTTTAATTTTGTTTTTATATCCATTCCATTCAACCTTCCTTTTTTACATCTTCAATACTGGTATCGTAATTTTATTTTATTAAATATAATTAATTTCAATTACATCCCCATTTTCAATGCCTTTTGCAACCTTCTGTTTTAATTGTTCATTAAATTCGATGTTTAACTCTTTTATTAACTCTTTTCCACGAATAATATTTTCTTCTACACTTTCAATTACGGATTGAGGTAAACCCGACTCTTTAATTGTCAAAATCCCTTTTTCTGCATTGGAAACATGGCTTTCTAATGCGATCTTAACTAACATTAAATCTTTTAAATTTTTTATCTGCATAAAGTTTTCCCCTCTCATATCGAATATCTTTTTTGTTAGTTACATGAAATACTCAAAAGACCAAATATTAATCTATTTCTTTAATCTTCTTCTGCTATTTCAATCAATTTATTATCATAAAGTTCTTTTAAAATTTTTATTATTTCCTCATCTATATTAACCTCCAATTCTTAACCTAATCTTACCACTTACGATTTCGGATTATTATTGGAGTACGATGGTTGTCCCAACATAATAAAGATAATTCCTGATACAATACCTAATGTAGTTCCAAATAGCAGCCTATGACTCCAATTTACTATATTCATAATAGTAGTAACTGTCCCAACCCCTACTTGCCATGCTCCAAATAGAGATAAATATCCAAATTTATTTTTTCCATATTATTATCTCCTCTTATTAATCTGTTTCGTATTTTCTTTAAACTGCGTTATAATCTTGTATTACGAATTAATCTTAAAACGTATTAATTGATTTAAAGAAAGAGCATAATCTCCATTTGCTTCTACAAAAGTAACTATAAATAGGTCTGCATTATAATGTTCTATGCTTTTTATTGTTAACTTTTCTTTCTCTACAACCGTTCTTCCATCCCATCCTACATATTCTAAAATTAGAACATCGCCTTCTTCTATAGTTATTCCTTCTATACATTTTTCAACTAAATCCTTATTAATTTTTAAAGAAAACATATATTATTACCCCTTTCTATTCTTATATTTGCTCACATAATCTTTAAACTTCGTCATATTCTTGTAATGCGACCTAACGATTTTTTAGATATGTTCTATAGGACAATTCTATACCACCAGATGAAAAACATATTGGTTCTTCATCTACATAGGTACTAAATATTCCAGAAGGTACCTTACTCTTACACCATTCAATGAAATCTGAATATAACTCTATAAATAAATTTTCATTCTTAATTCCATGCTCTGAAAACTTAAACTCTACAGTATCTTTTTTTAGCATTTTTTCATACCTCCATTTTCGTAATATTTTCATAATGCGACTTATTCAATAATCTTAAAATATTTTTCAAATATTTCTTTTGATATCTCTATTACCAAGTTCTCGGATGTTAATATAATCTCCTCATCAATCGTGCTATAATATTCCATTTCATCTTCATCTACAAGTCCCCATAGAGAACCTTCTTGTATAGTCATGTATTCTTCTTCCGAAACCATTCCACTATCTAATATGGTTGGTATATGAAATGTATTTGTACATTTATATGTGTGCATATCTCTCATCTTTCTAATTGTCTTCATACCAGTAAGCATTACATGAATTACAGTTATATTCTGTTCTGATTATATAAGGCTCATTTTCTGTACTAAACTCATTCTTTGATATATCTTCTGAACCACAATTACAGCATTTTTAATAAATCAACCCTCACCCTCATTTACCTTTTTTCAAAATATGACACTAAGTTGATAACCAATCTACAAACTGATTTATAAAATTAAACGGAAATATATCCAATTTGTTTAAAATTAAAATTATACATATTGTAAATATAGCAAAACCTAATGGTCTATAAACATCCATACACCCTAATTGCCCAATAAAGAATGAGGCTACCATTAAAATTAATAATAAGATTATATACCACATTTTTAAACCTCCTTACTTCGCCTAATTTTCATACTATGGCCTTTATTCAATTTCTAATAAAGATAAATCATAGTTCGATTCTATGAACTTTACACAAAGTTTTCTATTTGCATCGTTTCCTAGTGTGGTGTAAATTTTTCTCATATCCTCTTTTGAAAAGTCAGTACATAGAAACTCATTTATACCTTTTAAAAATCGTTTTTGCCAATAATTACTAACGCCTTTGCAACTATGTCTTGATAGCCATGCTATCACTTTACATTTAAAATCAAGTTCTGTGTTTACATCTTCTAGTCGGAAATAAACATTGTTCTTAGGCTCTAATATTAATTCTCCTCTTAGATTTATAAATGACTTAGGAAATATTAAATTAACTCTTTCTAAGCATTTCTTTACTTCGTTTTTCATTTATGTCCCTTTCCTTTCTATTACATATAATCTTCAAATTGCGTTATATACTTGGACTTGCTGTTCAGATATTTAGCCACTTCGTACAGTTCTGTAAAATATTTTCCACCATTTTTCTCAACCATTTTACCAACTTGATTTAAGGACTTCCATTGTTCATTGGTAAATGTTGTTCTATCTTTTTCATAAGTCAGTAAACAAAATATTGTTTTTTCTGGTCTTTTATTACTATCGTCAACTACCTCTGCTATACTGTAAACCCCTATCATTTTTGGAGTTATAACATATAAACAATAATCACACTCTTCTCTTTGCTTTATTTCTTCTTGGATACATTCTTCTGTCCAATTCTCAACTACGGGATTAAAATAATCTATTGTCAACATTTTAATAAAAAAATCTCTCCATTCACTTCCGTTACATGTTCCACCTAAAAAAACTTTTTTCATGTTTGCATTATCCTCCTCAAACTTAATTAATGTCGCATGTCCTTCAAAGTACCCAATATACTTGCATTACGATACTATTTGTCTTTTACTTCAAGTATCATAGATAAATGTGTGGTGCTCCCATAAACCTCAAAGCCTATTTTATTAAGTTTTTCAACGAACTCACTTAAGTATCCCTCTAAAAGTCTATATCTTTCATCTTTCTCCATAACAATTTCCTCAACCATACTTTCACACTCCTTCACTTTTATAATTTTCGCACTTGTATCATTTGCTTACTCCAGAATATTTTAAATTTGATGTTGCAATATCTTCATATCCTTCCACGATATTTCTTTGAATGCTACTCACTTACATTCTTCTTTCTAGCAATAAACATATCTACATTAATAAACGTATAAAATTTGGTGATAGCAAATTCTAATTCTCGTTTTCGCATTAATAATTCTGTCAATCCACTCATATTTATGGTGGAATGAAAATTATCCATTGCAACCTTTTTTAAATTTTCTCTTTTATTAATTCTAGGTCATTTCTTAAGACATTCGATTTTTTAAGTGCCGATTCTTTTCCCATAATCTCTCAGCCTTTCTTTTATAATCATTAATCTTTACCATCTTTCGACATCTAATATTCCATCACATTTAGGACACTCACATTCTTCCTTTTCTTCGTTCCAATAATAATCATAAATTCGACTACTTGTTTCTTCAAACCCACATAAAATCAACCTTCCTTTATTTATTTATTAACAACCTTTAATATATTGTTTTAAAATCATATACAATCAACTATTTTAAAATCAAATTTAAAATTTCCAGTATTTAATTAATTCATTTTATGTATTTTTAAAATAACACATATTTTAAAGATAACTTAAAACATATGTTATATTAAATTAGATAAATCTAAAATTGAAAGGAGTCTTGTAGAATGTCTAAATTGAGAGAAAAAAAGGAACTCAACAAGGGACTAATAGCACTATTAACTGGTTTAATATTAGGAGTAATAGCCATAATTGTTACTATAGTATTGATTTTATATAAAGAACCAATAGAGAACTTCATTGCTAGTAGGTCTAATCCAAGCCCAGTTACTACAAACATGGCTTATGATATTGATAAGGAAAGGCTATCTAGCCCTATAGAAATCACAACAAATTTAAAGACTGAAGAAAGTTATGAAAAACACTATGTTAGCACCTCAATTGTAGTTTCAACCTCGAACAGGATAGAATTTATGAAAATATTAACATCTGAAACTTATTTGTTAGATGTTTGCACTTCTTTTATGAACAATATCTCTTATAATGAAATTCTAAGCATAACATCTGATCAATTAAAAGAAATGTTGAAAACAGAAATAGAGAGTAAATTACAGATACAAGTTAACAATGTCTACATAACAAAATATTTAATTCAGTAAAAACTGCTGCCATCTCCTATGGGCAGTTTTTTAACTTCTAGTGTTTTATCATAGGAACATTATGGTATAATTAGTCTAATTGGTAAGGAAGGGATGGGGATTAATGAGTTATTTGGAACTTAGGGAGAGAATATGTTGTATGGTAAATGCAAGCATAGATGAAAAATTATTAGATATCAAGGATACAACCATAATGGCCAACCTTACAGAAAACAACTTTAAAGCAGTAATGAAAAGACTTAAATATCATGCTTTAAAGAACATTTGCAAAAAAATAACAGATTTGCTTTATATATATGAATCAAAAGGAGTTAGCCCTGAAGTTGCTGAATTAATTATTAAAAAAACAGATATTAATATTGGGAAGGAGATAGAGAAAGTATTTGTTGACATGTTTTACAAATCTCCCGATTTATTTCAATTGAATGAAAGAAATAGTAAAATAAAAATTTTGCATGTGTTTAATTATACATATGAGGAAACAGGGATAATGCATTGATTAATGGGTAAGAAGATATAAGAGACCATATGACAGAATTGTATTTCCTATTATCTAGTTTATAAAACTACTCAAAGATATAGTTAAATGTGCATAACTTTAAGCAATTCTAGTGAATATTCTATTCTTCCTGTTTTTATTATTTAACTTAATGGGTAAGCAACCTAAGAACATTTGTGTTTTATTTTAAAAACAAAGAATATTATTTAATAATTTAACATAATGGGTAAGCAAGTAAAGAAAAGAATATAAAAATCTTTAAATGAAATTTGAATAAAAATGCTATAGATTATATAAAAAAGAAGTAGTTATAGAGAAATCAAAAAATATAAATTGTAGAAAAATTAAAAGAATATTTAGGTCAAATAAGATTAAATGAGGTAAAGTGAGTTTATACAAGTTAAAGATAATTGAGCGGTTTTAAATTGAATTTGCTATACACTATGTTAGCATATGGCAATTTCTATATATTTAATTCTTTTTATCCTTCTATATAAGAAGATCGTTTCTAAAATCCTGTTTTAAAGATATTTTGCTTATAAACATGAAAAAAGAGGTGTTTCCACCTCTTTTAATATTATTTTAATTAGTATCTTTTTTAGTTTCTTCAACAGAATTTTCGGTAATCTGTGGATCTGATTTAAGTTCGTCTGGTGTGCTTTTTATTATACCTAGTCCATATCCAAAATCAAACCCAAAGTCTACCATCTGCCCTTTTTCATCTTTATACATTCCAAGAGTTTTAGTAAATCCCACTAGACCCTTATCTGCAATATATGATCTCTCCTCTTTATAAATATTATCTTTAAACCCTTCAATACCTTTTACTATTGTTGTAGTAGTATATTGAATCTGTCCTTCAAAAATAGGATTCCCCACATATTTCTCTCCCATTTTTTCCAATTTAGAAATCGTTGTTATTGCTTTATGTTTTTTACCATCATACTCAAAATCCTGTTCCCAAGAAGTTCCTACTTCTAATGATCCATTTAAGATTACTTTGTCAGGAATAATAGATGTTGAATAAAAAGTTTTTTCTTTAGTCGCATTATATAAAATATGTTCTGTAACTCCATCTTTATCAATTACATATTGAAGTTTAAATGATCTTGGTCCATCTGGCTTTGCTTCCTCTACTGCATCATCGAGATAACCTTCTATATCTAACATCAGTTTACTTCCTTCATTAGTAACTTTTTTAAGAGTCATAACATGCCCATATTCAGCAAGTCCTTGATAATACCAAGTAGTACCCTCTTTTGTTGGGAAAAGTTCTGCCATTTCTTTATTGTATTCTTCCTTTACCCCTGAAACTGCACTTACTTGATTGTCTTTTTCTATAGACATTTCAATACCTATATCTTGTGTTGTATCTAGTTTAAAATCTCTTTTATCTTTATTTAAATTTTGATTATTGGCATTACAACCTGCGAGTATCAATCCTGTAGATAACATAATGAATATCATCTTCTTCACTCCATATTTCATCAAGCATCACTCCTTCTTTCTATATTTTTTCATCAATTTTATCATTTACATACTATAATCATTTTTATTATTGGAATCAAATATTCGACTATGTTTTAGTATAGTGTTGAAAATATATAAATTTTAAGGGAAGTCATTTTGACTTCCCTTAATTCGCTTTTAAAGAATTATGTGAAACTTGAACTACTAAAGATTTACTCATAATGTTTATGTGAAATCAAGTTTTTTAGAAGGCTTTAGATTATGCATTGTTATATCTTCTCTCACTATTGGCATTATTGTTGAGCCTCTAGAGGCTATATAATTAAACGTCATTTTTATAATTTTTTTATTGTAAATATTATAGACCCTAGTTTTTCCCATTTGAAAATCTTTAAATATTAATACATATCCATTAAAGTTTACATCGTTTAAGACAATCTTTTTCATTTCTTTCATTATTTTATCTATTTTTTTTATTTTTTCATAAGTATCTCCAAAATACTCTACATAACAGGATCCGATTCTAAGTCCATTAATATCATATTCTTTAAAACCATTTTTTAATAAACCATAAGGAGATTTAGAAAGATCTGTTTCAAAGATCGTATCTTTTTTTATTGTGTCCATACTTATGTTTAATTCTTTAATCAACTTTTGAGCCAATTCTTTATCTTCATTTTTAGCCTTACTACTCATTAATGCACAAGTATCTACTGCCAATGAATATAAAATCTTAATCTTATCTTCATAACTCAGTTCATATTTCAACTCATTATATATGTCGTAAATTATCTTTGTTGTAGAACCTGCTGCCTCGACTCTCTTAAAGATTGCATTTGTCTTCTCATCTTGATGGTGATCTACTATCCCTATTATTTGATTAGGTCTAGCCTCTTTATAAGATTCAAATGGATTATTATGATCTACTAAAAACAGTAAATCACTGTCAAATACATCTTCTCTATCTAATTTTTCACACCTTAATTTTTCCACTACCAATTTTGTTATATCATCTACATTATTATAATCTATGAGAAGTATGGCTTTAGCATTGACTCCTTCTTTCTTTAATAGATTAGCCATCAATATTGAAGATATATAAGAATCAACATCTGTGATCTTATGCCCAATTACAAGAACTCGTTTTCCTTCTGCTGCTGCTTTTAAATTTACAATCTGATTGTGTATATTCATATTAATATGGCCTCCCTTAGTTTATCATCCTATTCACTAAATACTCCCTAAGTTTTCTAAAAGGTATGCACCTTTGAATTAATAAAAAAGTCTTTAATGTCTGTGTTATTGGCAGTATCTCTAAGCGTTCATAATTGAAATCAGTTAGTGCTATACCGTAACTTTCATGACAAACACAATTTGCTTTAACTATCCTATATTTACTCCAAGGGTAGTCCTGCACTTTTCTCTTATACTCATTCATAATGTCATTATAATCTTCAGAATAAGACAAAGCATCATCACATACCCATCCTTCATTAAATCTTTGTCTTAAATTATTAGAAACTTCGTCTGTGATACTTCTCTTACATATGCCCTGTGTTACATATTCTATATAAAGACTTTTTGTAGAATCATCTATTTTATTTTCTATAATATAAATTTCTCTCTGACTTTCTTGCTCTTGTAATTCTTCTATTCTTCTCATTTTGCATCCTTCTTTCATTAAATTTTTATGCAACATATAATAACCAATAAGGTAGTAACCTGCTTTAGCACACCCTTGTTCTGCTAGGTATTCGTTTACATCTATTGGAACACCTCATGAACTCAAATTAATTTGGTTAAAATCTTTCAATACATAGAAGGCTATAATTTCATCTTTAAGAAATACCAAGGTTATTAGGTCCTTTCTAATGTGTAATTCGCTTATATTGCATACATAGGATTCCTTTAAATAAAACCCTATTAAACTAAGAACATAATCATCTAAGAGTATAGTTTTATATATTAATTTATCATTCATTAAAATGCCTCCCTCAATTAATAATGTCCATATAATTTAATAGAATTTTATATAAGGATAATAAATGAATTCAAATAAAAAACCTCTGAAACATCAGAGGCTTTTTCTAATTATTTAATCTGTTCGATATTTAATCTCTTAAAGAACTCTTGTACTTCGTTATTATTAAAAGAAAAATCAATTTCGGTCAGCACTTCAAAGTAGTTATTGTAATCTAAATCAAGATCTGTAACAATTGTAGCAAGTTTTTTAGATAGATATGCAATATCTCTATTCTCAATCAATCTTTCTCTTTGCTTTCCTTTTAATTCATCAATACGATTGTATATTTCATCAATGCTTCCAAATTCTTTTAATAGTTTAATACCTGTTTTCTCTCCCACATTCGGCACACCGGGAATGTTGTCAGATTTATCTCCCATTAATGCTTTAAGTTCTAAAAATTGTTCTGGAGTTAAACCACTATACTTTTCTTTAAGTTGTTCTAAGTCATATTTTACAAGTCCTTTTTGAGAAACATACATTACATTAATATCTTCATCTATTAATTGAAATACATCTTTATCACCTGAAATAACAACAGGATTAAAACCAAACTTTGCTGTATTTTTAGCAAGAGAGCCTATCAAGTCATCAGCCTCAAATCCCTGCATTTTAAGATAAGGAATATTTGCATATTCACAAAATTCCTCAAGCAATGGCATTTGTGCTTTAAGTGCAGGGTCCGTTTCTCCTCTAGTTGCCTTATATTCACTATAAATATCTGTCCTAAATGTATTACGACTTATGTCGGTGCATATATACATTTGAATAGGTTTAAGTTCATCTGCAAACTTCTTTAAATGCTTTATTGTTCCGAATATAGCCCCTGTTCTATTTCCTTTGCCATCAGTAAGAGCCTCTGGATAAGCAAAATGATTTCTATGCATAATATTTGTTCCATCTATTATTAGTACCGTTTTATTCATAATAACATTCCTCTCTATCTTCTTAATAAAAAACTTTTAAATAATATAACATTTATCTATTTTTTATTTCAACTTTAAAATTTAAAACCTGTAGCCTTTCTACAATTTCATTTTGAAGATTACACATTTCTTCATAAATTTCTAAGTAAGTTTTTTCTTGAAGTTTTTTTAATTGAATTATTTGTATTTGAATATATTCTTCATCTTTTCTAACAAGGTCATCAAAAGCATTTAATAATTTAATTCTATACTTTTTTATTAAATAGCAAAGAGTAGTCTTTATTAAGGTTTTAAAGAGGCTAATATTTCTATCAATAGAATATCTACTATATATTTCTTTATTCATTTCCATAATAGACCCTTTTTTTGTTTTTAATTTATTTAATTTTTCTTTTAAAAGATTAATTTTATTAATTTTATATTCAATACTAGATAATTGCTTTTCATAAGCATCATTATATTGTTCTTTTAAATCATAAACAATAATTACTCTATTTTCAAAATCAATATCCAAAAGCCCACAGTAAGGAACATAAAGCATCCTTTCTTCTTGTATATAAAAAGATAATATTTTATCATAAGAATAATTTATAGAAGCATAATTATAATTTGTATATATTAATATGTCGTCATGATAATCTTCTAATAACTCTTTGAGATATGATTTAATAGATGTTCCATATATCTTTGATAATAACTGTGAAATATCTTCTCTCATTTTAACTAGCATAGATATATCATCAAATGCATCTTCTCCTAATACAGTTTTATATGTTTCAAGATTATCCATAAAATCAATATATTCACTTCTATTCTTTACATTATCAACTAAATACTTTTTAGGCTCATCCATAAGTATTCCTCCTACTTGCATTTAATTATTTTTTTATTTAAAAACCTATTTATCCTATTAAATATTTTTTTTAAAAAATGGCTGCATGTATCCTTTGATAAAACATCAAATGCAAAAAACAATATCCCTAAAAATAGTATTAGTGGCATGTATATAATTGTTGTTAGGATAATTACTATTAAATGCCATACCTTTATACCATTTTTCATGTCATTAAGTATTTTATGTGCATCATATATAATTACATCTGAAAGCATAAGAAATACAAACATACTAAAAGTATTGATAAACATATATGAAGTTAAAAGCCCTGATTCCATAAAACCACTCCTTTAAATATTTGTTACATTTAACATAACATATATTATTAACGAAATTATAAAAGTCCCTGTTTAGAGCAGGGACTTTAAAATTATGATATTTTGCCAAGTTCAATTAGTTTTTTAGCAAATGGTATTAGTAAGTCAAAAAATCCATCAAGACCATCAATTTTTTGATCTATACTAATTTCCATGTTGTCACCTACCGCAAAGACTCTCGCAATTTCAACAGAATAATAATTACCTGAACTGCTAATTAAAAATATTATCTGACCATCATTTTCTTCTAAAATTTCATATTCTTGAAGATATCCTCCATACCAATCTTGAATTTTTCTAATAGCCCTTTCTAACATCCTTTTTATCTCCTTCCATTAAGCGATTTTTATTAAAGATTCGTTATAGAATTTCTTTATATCATTGTCTGAAATAATATACTCAATAGCATCTTCCGATGGAGCCTCAAATAATATATCTTCCATAATTTCTTCCATAATGCTTTTTAATGCTCTAGCACCTGTTTCTCTTTCAAGTGCTTTGTTGGCTATTTCAAGTAAGGCCTCATTGGTAATAAATAGTTTTTTATTCATTAGTTCAAAAATAGCCTCATATTCTTCTAATACGCCATGTCTTGCTTTTAGAATATTAATTAAATCTTCAGCCTCTAAGTATTCAAGACTTGCTATTTTAGGGAATCTTCCAACAAACTCTCTTTTGAATCCATATTTTAAAAGATCATCCACTGAAATCATTTTTCTAATTTCACTATCACTATAATTAACATTATTAGAAGAAACATTAGCCCCGAAGCCTAATTCTTTTTTACCTTTTATTCTTCTTTTTACAATATCTTCTATACCAGTAAATGCTCCTCCTGCAATAAACAAAATGTTAGAGGTGTCCACCTCAATCATTTGTTGTTGAGGATGTTTTCTTCCTCCGTTTGCAGGAACTCTAACCTTATGCCCTTCCAAGAGTTTAAGGAGTCCTTCCTGAACACCTTCTCCACTTACATCACGAGTAAGGGACATGTTCTCACCCTTCATTGCTAATTTATCTATTTCGTCAATATAAACAATACCTACTTCTGCTTTTTTAACATCAAAATCACATTGCATAAGTAATGTGTGTATAATATTTTCAACATCTTCACCAACATAGCCCGTTTCTGTAAGGGTTGTTGCATCGGCAATTGCGAAAGGTACTCCTATTGAATTAGCAAGAGTTTGTGCTAAATAAGTTTTTCCAACACCAGTTGGTCCTAGCATTAAAATATTACTCTTTTTTACTCTCTTATTATTTTCAATTAACCAATCTTCATTTAATAAGCGAAGATAATGTTTAAATATTTCAGTCGCCAAAGTTTTTTTTGCTTTCTTATGGCCAATAACAAATTCATCTATAATATTGTAAATTTCCTTTGGTGAACTGATTTCAAATCCTCCTAACAATTCTTCTTTAGAAGGTTCAATAATCCCTATTTTAATAGCACAACTCCTACATGCATTGGCAACTCCTTCTCCTAACTGTACTAAAACAGGAAAATATTCATCACTATGATTTCCACAAAATTGACATTTATCATCTACTTTTGTCAAGAAACTCAACTCCTTAGTAATTTTATTAAAAACCAAATATACAATCACTCTACTATGTTAAATAAATATACTGTTAATTATCAAGAAATTTTAGGAATAGGTTTTTTATTGTCGAATTTATCCCTGATAAACAAGCAATTTATTAATAAATTGTTTGATAGTATCAACTTCTATATAGGTTGTTGATTAATTAGATACAAAATAAAAAACCTGCAATTCGCAGGTATTTTTTATCTATCATATATTCATATCATTCATAAAGTCTATTTATTGCTTTTGCAAGGTCTGCATCATGTTCTTTTGTACAATCAAAACATACTGGCTCAAATGTTCCTTCTATAAAAACTCCTACAGGTATTGGATTTTTCATATAGTTCTTGCATATAGTACATCTTTCCTTTACTGAAGCATTATTTCTTTTTAAAACCAATATTAAATCATTAGTCATATTAATTCCTCCATACTTATTATTATCTGATTAATTTTTAATACTTTTCAGTTACAATTATTACTTGTAATGCGACTTACTCTCTTTTTTGAATCTTCTTCGCAACTTCTCTTAATGCTTCCATGCGATTAAATGTATTAGTTTCATAGAAATTGAACACATGAAGTCTTTTTTCGCCTCGTTCTTCATAAACTTGATTTAAAATTACAACATATCCTCTTGATCTTAACTCAATGGATAAATATAACATGATTTCTTTAGCCATTTCTTCGTTTTCAATAGCATTTTCTTCTATCCAATCCCATAATTCCTCGAATGACATTATATTAATGTCCATAATTCCCATCCTTTCTTATTTCACACTTTTTTCATTAGTTGCAGATACATCTTGCAGTGCGAATTATTATGAAATCCAAAATATTACTTCACTTAACTTTAATTCGACCTCATTTTCTTCTTCATCGTGACCTCGAATTAGAAAATCGTCTCCATCTTCTTCAATTTCTGCAATACATATATTTATAGGTTCTTCTTCAATATCTATAAAAGCATCAAATATTTCTCCAATAAAAATTTCTGGACACATATATACTTTTAATTCTTCTATAGGGCAATTTTCTGGATTTTGATTTAAAACTACCTTTTCTACTAATTTACTCATTTATAATTACCTCCTAAATTATTATTTTTTACAATGTATATTTTTCTTACCTTTGACTGAAATAAGCAGAATGTCCGTACCCATGAACCTCAATGTGGCTTTCACATTCATCCAGCAACATACCAAAAACAATTTCCCAACCGAAGGGTGTAGCAATTCCATGATTAGTATTTAACTTCTCTTTTATCTCTCCTATGCTTTCATTTTTTTGAATTATAGTTACCATATTTTCCATCCTTTCTATTACACATAATTTTCAAATGCTGGTTTAAAAATGAGCCAAAACAAGATACCCCTCAGTTTTATCAACAACCAATATACTGTGACCTAAATTATGGTGTTCTATAATATGAGATTCTGCTAATTTTAAGGCAATCTCTAAATATTCTTCATCATTAAATAAACTTTGATTTCTTACCAAATCATCTAATGTAAATATTGTTTCTCCTTTTTCATTTGCATCTGTTTCCAATATAAATTGTGGTTTATTATTCATGCTTTATACTTAATTCCTCCTTTACTATTATTCTCATTATGTGTGGTTGCACCTATATCTTGAAATGCGTCTTAATCCCAAAATACATAACCTTGCTTATCTCCAAATTTCTTTTCCACTACTCGGCAATAATCTTTTCTGCACCTGCTTCTTCTTAGCCTATTGTAGAAATATCTTCACCTGCCTTGTTTTGCCATGCTATGCCTACAGTCAGAACAATAAACTATCTTTATTTCGTTAATCGGCTCATTGGCAACATATCTGCTATCATATAACTCATTCATCTTATTTTTCCTTATATGGTTCTGGTAGTGGCATCCATGCTACAACTTCTCCACTATCTGCCCATAACTCCCAATCATTTGTATACTCTACCCCTGTTATAAACCCATCATCAAAACAGGCTATAACATTAGTATCTTGTTCTGGCAACCTCTCTTTTACTGGTATCCAAAACCCAAAACCAGTATTGGCATTAATTCCTTGAGCCTTACAGTATAGGTGATAGGCTTTTCTAAACACTTTTCCTTTATCTTTCTCTAATTCTTTTAAACACTGTAATATACCATTTGAAATCCCGTTTTGTGTGCATGATTCTATAGCAACAAACGGACTTTTCTCTATTTCATCTTTCTTTTTGAGTTGCACTTCTTTAGTAATTGATTCCTCGTACATTTCCCATAGTTTATTTATTTCCATCTATTCTCCCTCGCTTCCCTCAATCCTTATAAACTCTTTCCATATTCCCTCAACTTTTCTACCACAATCTATCCTTATTCCTTCTTCACATTTCTCTACACTAGTTTTACAAGTGCCTACACAGGTATAATTTTTAAATGGACAAACATTTTCGTTTTTTTCTATAAGGGCTTGTATTATATATTTAACAAAAGTTTCTTCATCCGTTTCACAATCTACATCTGGACAATCATATTGGTCATACAGTAGAACTGCTAGTGCTTTGCTTAAATTAGAAATTTCATTTTTCAATTTATTCACCCTTTCTATCATTCCGTTGGCTTCACCGATATGACGCATAATTTTCAAAGTATGCAATAATCTTGTAATGTGAATTAAAATTCTGCTCCCATATAGGTCCAAAACTTGTTTTTTCTTTTTGTAAACATTTCGCACTTATCTTTTTCAATATCATCAATTAT
This sequence comes from Alkaliphilus sp. B6464, assembly GCF_018141165.1. Taxonomy (NCBI): domain Bacteria; kingdom Bacillati; phylum Bacillota; class Clostridia; order Peptostreptococcales; family Natronincolaceae; genus Alkaliphilus; species Alkaliphilus sp. B6464. Next base: position 408,583 of record NZ_CP058558.1, on the reverse strand, counting down.
AATCTTATCATCACTCAGCCCAACATCTTTTCCCCAAGCACAAAAATATCCATCGTAGTAATCTAAGGCTTCACAATTTTTACAACAATCTTTATCCAATATAATATCACCTCTACATATCACAATAATTTCATTATGTGTATTAACTATTCTATTTTTAATCCCAACTATAATATATCGCTTTCATAAATTGCCTCCTTATATAAATGAAATAAATCCCTTATAATCTAACCTCTACTTTATAAATGATTTTGCTTTTAAAAATCAATTTTTTAATTACTAAGAAATAATAAATCTATTACTTTTCAATATAACATGTAAATTTAAGCATAAAAAAGAGCAGTTTGCATGGCAAACTACCCTGAAATATATGTTTAATAAAAACCTTAATATATGTTCAGGAAGAATTATAAGGATATGAATTTCAAGAAAATAATCTTTTAATTTAAAATCTTGAAGAAATAGGTGTTATATTAAAAGCACATACATTATTACTTGGAGGGATATTATGAAAATAATCATAGAAAACAACAAATTTATTTATATCTATTTTCAGAATGAATTAAGACTTCCTATAATCTCTAAAACAGAAGCAGATGCAATACTACTATATGATGACAATGGAAACTGGATAGGGCTTAATATATTTCACCCTAAAACAAGTGAGAAAAACAATATTATCCCATCTTTAGATTACATTGACTATGATCTAGGTTATGGAATAATTTCAAAGACAGATAATGATTTACATGTGTTTTTCGATATTCAAAGTACGGTACAAAAAGAGGTGAAGTTTAAAGGGGTGTGTTATATAGATGTTTCAAACAAAGGATTGTTTGGCATAGAGATTATTCTTTATGATAAGGAAATCGGGGGGAAAGATGTGATAAAGGAGTTTATTGCTCAAAATACTGTGCACCCGAATGCTACAAAATTAGAATTTAAAGAAAAAAATGCAGAAAACACAGAATCAGTTCCACTTCAAGACCTAATTGCTAATGCCCTACGCATGACACCTGACCGTATTGTAGTAGATAAGTGTAATTTTTCTAAAGATTTTGAAGCATGGTCATAACTTATACTTAATCTATAATCTTAAATAAATATGCTTAACAATAAAAAACCATGCTAAAACTAGCATGGTTTTTACTAAATATCATTTCTTTATTCCAAGAGCCTCTTTTGCAAGTTCATCTGCTCGTTCATTAAACTCATGGCCAGTATGTGCATCAATTTTTTTGAAGTGAATTTTCATATTCTTTTGTTTTTCATGCATGAACTTTTTATATTCTTGAGTAAATTTGTTATCTGCTTTCCATGGTTTTTCATTAGAATAATGTCTTATCGCTTCTGAATCCGCCATTGCAGCCCATAATTCCACGCCTTTATAATCATAGCATATAACTATTTCATAGGCATTTTCAATTTCTGCATACTCAATAGCCTTTTTAGCCCCTTCTATTTCTCCACAAATTTGCCGAAGTGCTACTGCATCAGGATCTTTCCCTACTCCCTTATCTTCATAGATTATTTCTTCATCTTTATCTACAACAACCACTCCATAAGAATAATTTTTTTTACTTCCACTATAACTTCCATCAACATAAATATAAAGTACACCTTTTGGATATTCTTTATTAACAGTTTCATCAACGACTTTTTTATCAACTGTTTTTATAGGATTATTTTTAAGTTTATTTAAATTAAAATTTTTATAAGCAATATTCCCATTGTCGAACAAATCAATCAGTTCATCAAAACTAATTTCAAGTTTTTCAATGATAAATTCTCCAACCTTTATTTCATCTTTGCAGCCACAATAACCTAATACACCCTTTACCTTGTTTACATTAGGCTTACATTCTTCTTCCCAATTATTATAAATTGTAATCTTACCTGTTTTCATTATAACTGGATAATATTGATTTTTTGCCATTTTTGTTACCTCCTCATTGCTCTTTACCATTGTAATTCAATATTTTATAAATCAAGTTCATAGTTCTTTAGATAAACCCCTTTACCTGTCCTATGTCTTTTTAACCCATCTTCATTAATTTTATTAATCCCCTTCATTGCAACTCCTTCTAATATCCCAAAAATAAAATCACATATAGTTATCTGTAATGAAATGTTATTCTTTCAAGAAAATTTAATTATACTATCAACATAACACTTAAAAATTGAATTTGAATACCTTTAAAAGATATTTTTCTACTCTAATAAAAAAGAAGTTCCCTTTGGAACTCCTTTGTTTTATATTCTTAATTTAAGCAATCTTCATTTATACAAATGCGATTTACTCCGTCTTCATTCTGCTCAATACCCATTTTTTTCATTATTTTATCTTGATTTGTTTTATCAATATAATCTCTATACCCCTCTACGCATCTCACGCCTTCTACTGTAAGATATGCGTATGTTTCGGTATCATAGAGATTACTTTTCTCACATTTTTTATGATTATCATAATCCCCCTCAAACACTTCCACAAGTCCAACAGCCTCTAAGTATTCAAGATCAAAATTGCTTATCTCATCGCAAATCTTTACTTTATGATACAGAGAATCGTTCTCTTTCATAGCATCGTATAAAAATTCTAAAAACTGTATTCTATTCATGAACCTTCACTCCTTTTTAAATTTTAAACATATTAAACTTAGAAACATTACATTTCAAATAAAAATAAGAATATAAGATAAAAATATCTACTTTTCCTTGGAGTTTTTACTTGTTATATCTTGCATTATTTCAATTGCTTTTAATAACTGCTCATTATAACCTTCGACAATGTAGTCAGGCTTAACCCCTGTATTGTTTACATCATTTTTCTGCGGAGTTAACCATTTCCCAACTGTAAATTTCATTCCACTTCCATCCTCAAAAGAATGAGTTGATTGAATAACACCTTTACCATAGGTAATATTCCCAATTAATATTGCTATTTTATTTTCTTGTAAAGAAGATGCCATTACTTCCGAAGCACTTACAGAGTTTTCATCAACTAATACCACAATTGGTTTAGCATACGATTCACCATGTCCTCTGTGTTCTATTAATTTGCCTTTATATTGTTCATAAAAAATAGTATCGTTTTGTGAAGTTAAATACATTAGTATTTTTCGTACTTCAGTAAGGTACCCACCCGGATTACCTCTAAGATCAATGATAATTCCTTGCTTATCACTATACTCTGTATCTAATTTATTTTTAAGATCAGAATAAGAATTATTAGTAAATTGCTTTAAACCTATATACCCAATCTCATTTGGAATTTCTACTTCTTCATCTGTCGGTTTAGATTCAACAACATTCATTTTTACTTTTTCTTTCATTAATTTTGTTTGAAATATCTTATCTAATCTTTGTATTACAATTGTAAATTCTTCATCATCCTTAAAATCTTTGATTTTACTTACAATTTGAATATTATCTGAAACTTCATCATCATTTATCTTTAAAATTAAGTCCCCCGGAATAAGCCCTGCTTTTTGTGCAGGTGAGTTTTCAAAAACTTCCTGAATTTCATTTTTCTCAAGCAATATACCTACCCCGCTATAACTTCCTTCTAAGTTGTCTCTAAAAGAATCATAATTTTGTTTCGGAAAATATACTGTGTATGGATCATTAAAAGTATCAGGATTATTAAAATAAGTCATACCTGCTCTGTACATATACTCTATAAAATCATCTTTATCAAAGTCATCTATATATTGATTTTCTAAAGTACTTATAATTTCTCCAAATTTATAATCAACTTTACTTTTATTAATTAAATATGTTTGAACATTCAATACGACTAAAATACCAATAAAAACACCTACCGAAAAAGCCTCAATTCTTTTATTTCTCTGCACTTTCATTCTGTCCCAACCTCCTCTTGTAGTTTTAAAAGATATATGTTTTTAACATAAGACAGGAGTAATTTCAACTTTTAACATTGTTTTATTGAATGATTAAAAGCACTACCAGAATGGTAATGCTTTTCTTATCTGCATTTGCAATTATCTCCACAAGATTCATCACAATCACATTCATTTTCTAACTCTGTTTCGATTTCTTCTTCGCAATTTATATCTTCATCATTAAATCTTCTAGTGATCAATTTTTCTTTATGCTGCCTTAATTCTCTATCCATAATATCGAATACTTTATTAATGCTTACATACATATCATCTGAACTACTCTCTTTTTTAAATGTATGCTTAGGGGCAAAAACTAGAAGTTCACATATATGCTTATCATGCTCTTTCTTCATTGTAACAGTTACATTAATAGTATCTCTATTATGAAGATATTTTTCATTTAATTTGTCTAGTTTTTTATATATAGCATTTTTAAGTCCTTGAGTTATTGGCATACCCTTGCTGAATATTTTTATATTCATTATAATTCCCCCTTAATGTAGTTGTTTTGTGTTTTTAACATAACACATGTCCTTATTTATTTTTGAAAAACAATAAGAACAACACTTAATATAATTTTCTTGAAGATATAATATGATAATCAATATGATATAAGGATTCAAATATTTATGTGTTTTAATATAAAAATATGGAGGTATTTATGTTATGTTTATAATTAAATACTATAAAATTTATCGCTATTTGGATATTTGAAGGAGGATAATTAATGTTAGTTGTTTTTATTAGTGTGTTTTTTAATAAAATATTTGACAAGAACGTACTTATAAAAGATGGGTGGGAAAAGCGTAGCGAAACTTTATTTAAAAAACATAAAAATAACTACGAATTTACCTATCATATTAAAAACAAATTAGGTGGCAGTTATTTATCTTTAGCATATAAATCTGAAGAAATTATGTATAAAAATCTTGCACCATTTCCTATAAGAGATGCTTGGAATCTCCTCTGGAAAAAAAATACAGAAATAAATGCAATCGAAATTTATACTAAAGAAGATTTATTAGACACAATTATAGAATATGGTTGGGAAAAAGTAGATTTCATTCCTAATTCAAATGTATATATGTACAATGATAATTTAAATATGCCTTATTCTTACACTATCAAAGATGGCTACAATATTCTTGCATATGAAGAAAAATTAAACACAGATAGTTTACTTGATAAACTTAGACAAGCAGGAATTAATGTATAAACAAATAATAACCCTACTCAATTGAGTAGGGTTTAATTTATATACTTTAATTAAATATTTAAAACTAATCTTCTACTCTATCCATTCAAGTTTTTTCAAGAAACCTTCTAGCATTATAACTATACTTTTTTCTTCTAGTACACTAATTCCACTAGTCCATCCAGAACAATATTGATATTCACTATAAGCATGGTACAAATCATAACATTGCCCTAGCGTAATTTCCAACTTATATGATTCTATTGCTTTTTTTATTTTCTTACAATCTTCTATAGCATAATACGGTATATGTTTTCTTTTTGTCGGTTTTTTTAATTTTAACTTAGGTTTATTATCGACATAAACTAATTCGGCCATGGAATTCCCCTTTCTTATTTACATTCAACCTCCAACATTGTTCTTTCTTTACTTTACTAATGTTTCATAAGAGATAATCAATATAAATAACCATATAAAAGACCTATTAACTTGCTTAATTTTGAAGGAGTTAATACAATCCAATTATCATCATATTCTTCTGGCGTATACGCATCTAATCTTAAACTTAAATCTCCTTTTCTGCCACTTAAAGTTAAAGTCCTTTCAACTCCATCTTTAAATGTTGACATATCTTCGCAGTAGGCTTTTCCCTCTTTTTTTACATCTTTTGTATTAAAAGGTTCTAGTGTTTCAATTAATTCTTGTATATCCTGATTATTTAACCTTACTTTAACATGTGTATTTATTTCATCTGTAAACGAAGAAAAAATTATTTTTAGATTTTTATTATTTAATGTCTCAATATCAATTTGATGTTCTCCTATATTTATTCTGTTCATTTTACTCCTCCTCAATATTATCTAGCGATTTTAGTATAAATCCTATTAAATCTTTCTTCTTGGGCATTTGATAGAACATTTCCCATATTTACTAAACGACCAAGTCCATAAATAAACTGTTTATCTATAACTGGAATCCTATTATTGTTCTCAATGATTTTAATGGTCTTTTTAACTCTTTCAACAACCTTATTAACTGGTTCATACTTCCTACTTAATTGCTCTAAATAAGCCTCATATGCAGGATCATCTGGAATAATTCTGGAGTATGAGTCTCTACTGTTTCTTCTAATAGATTCTTCTGTTTCTTCAATAGAAACAATAGCCTTACCTCCTATCATACTTCCGATTTCAGATTCATCTATCGCATCAATAATTCTACCAGTACCATCCTTAAGAATAATATTAAATTCTCTCATAGCAAAGTTCCTCCTTACATAATATTGGTTTATGATAAGGATCCATTCCTATGCATTTCAAGAAAATAAAAAGAAGTAAAGAGTAATTCTTCACTTCTCGAATATTGTATTTTATCTAGATTTGATTTTGTTATCCTACGAATTCTATTTTATCAAGCAACATCTCAATATTGTCTCCTTGCACCTCAACAATTCTAAAAGTCCTCTCGCCTATATCCATAACAGATTTAGTTAATACAGGCTCTTTAAATAATTTAAAATATAGATAAGCATAATCTTGGCTGCTAAAATAAATCCTATCATACCTTTTGAAAAATTTTATTACTTTTGAATATAAAACAACAAATATAGATGGTAAAAAAATCTGGCCAAATTCTAATTCATCTATTGTATATTCATTGTAATAAGCATCGAATCTTTGGTCATGACAAGTTCTACCTAAACTTCCCCATGTAAATACTTTTAAAATTCTTTTATTTTTCATATATGCTCTCCATTTAATATTCACGTTTTAATCTTATCCTAATTTCTCTTTCAAGACCTTTAATTCTTGTCTTATGACCATACTCTCTTGTGTCCATTTCTTTTGCTATTCGTAAAGCCTCTTGCAGTTCATCTAAAGTGGCCTTTTTAGCATTAGACCTCCAATTACAATCATTTACAGGGACAGTTATAAATCATTCCTTGAAATGAAGCCTCTTTAGTTATAAACCCATATTTATCAATATAACCTATAGTTCTTGGCATAACATTTCCTCCTTTAAAGTCTATTAAAATTACCTTATATTGAAAGTAATTGTATGTTAAACAATGATAACTACTGATTCAAGTTCTGATAAGATTTGATTTCGATATTACTTTAGAACTATAATTGAAGATATTAAAAAAGAAGGAATTTAAAGAAGACGATGTTTATGGTTTTAATAGATGATGCAGATACAGGTTGCTATATGGATATCCTGTAATTGTTGCTTATAGACAAAACAACAAAAGAGAGAGCATATATAGACACTCTAATGATTTTTCTAGTTCATATGCCGTATTAATATAAAATAAAGTTTAGGAGGTTGCTGTTTATGATTAACTTGATAATCATTTGGCTTATAACAACTATTTTGATTCTTATTTTTAGATTAAGTTTTATGCTGATAAGTTACTTATTTAGATTAGCATTCAACTTGCATAATTTTTTTCCTAATTTAATACTTAAAAATCATTCACGATGGACATTCTTTCATATTCATTCTATGATTCATCAGTTTCATGTTCAAATAATAAATAACCATACGACTCATAATATGGTTCATGATAACTTTCATCAACAGATAGCAAGTGACATAACCATGAATCATTAATAATAAAAACACACTGACTTGATAGTGTGTTTTTTGTCATCTAATTTATTATTCTTATTTGTATATTGTCAAATTTATCAACGCCTGTGACACCATAATTAGTTTTGAAAAATTCAATAGATAAATTATCGCCTAAGTTATCATATTCTTTATCGGCAATAATAAACGTAGCCTGCGGTACATCCATATCATTTACAAATATCCTTAGTTCTCTATTGCTACAATCTAACTGAATTTTTATACGACTCTTTATTCCATGTTCAATATATCCTTTTTTAAAATGATTAACCCTAATTCCTACATCGCTCCCATAACCTATACCAAGTTGAGTTCTATTTGTAGTATCATTTAATGCACCCAATGTGGCAGCAACGCCACTTTTAGGTAATCCATAATGTACATATTCTCTTTCTGAATTAGGATTTCTGAATATAATAGAAGTATTTATATTTCCTCCTACATATTTACTGCCCGGTACAAAATCGAATTCAATATCTATAATGTCTCTTTTAGGAATTAATTTTTTAGTATAAAACGAGCCTCCCGTCCATAAAGAATATGAATTATGTATTTCCATCATACCATTGTTAATTCCAACAGTTGTACCATTATTCTTTTCAAACACATCCCAATTTTCATCAAAGCCTTCAGAGAAATCTGAATTTATAATCGGATTATTGTTTTCTGTGTTTTTATAATAGATATTATAATTACATTCTTTATTTTTGTCTGAAATTATAAATTTAATTTCATTTTTTCCGTCTTTTAAATTTAATTCTATGCTAAACATTCTTTTCTTATTTCTATTATTTGAGGCATATATATTTGCTATTTTTTCGTTTAATATCACTTTTTCTTTGTATTGTATTTGAGATGAAACATCATCTCCATTTAAGTAAATTTTTAATTGTTCTTCATTATCTATTTTCCCATTTATGATTGCATTTGATTTTGTTAATTCAATTCCATTATACAGATGATCATCATTAATTGTTAGATTGCTTAATACCAGTTTTGTATAATTTGTGAAATTAGATGTATATACCATTATGTTTTTAGAGTTCTTTTTTCCACTTTTATAATATACATTCCCCTTACTAGAAACAATATAATCTCCATCGTTATATTCTTTTCCAAGATTACTTGCATATTTAATTACCTTATTAAAATCTAAGTTATACAATTCATCGAGATTATCCTCATTACTTAGAATTAAATCTATTAGATTACTATCTAATATGGAAAAATTAATTTTATCTTTTACAGGTATGTTCCCATATTTATTTTCATACACTGGAATTATCTTTTCTATCGAATCTATATCATTAACTAATCTTGCTACCTCACCATCACGTTTAACTCCTATAATTTTAGGAATAGCAAGTCCTGATAGCAAAATAATAACTGCTATAGTTATTATAAGTTCAATTAATGTAAATTTCTTCTTCATTTTGATCCCCCCTATTAAATTTGTGAACATTTTAAATTAAACCCTGCTATATTTCAAGAAATTATTTATTAAACTTAACAATAAAAAATAGAGAACTTTTCTTGATTTTGTCTGTCTTTTGCATAAAAAAGACTATCTGTTTAAAGGATAGTCTTTTAAATTATTCTATTATTTTAACAACATTCACTAGAGATTCTTCAATTAGTCCGTTTCCTACATCATAAACTTCAAGAGTTACTTCTTTATCTACATACTCGGATAAACTGTTATCAGAAACTACATAATGCTTATCTATTTTATATAGGTAACGTCCACTACTATCTGTTTTATCATCAAGTATTTCAATCAATTTTCCTGAAATTTTTATAGTTTTATAAATCTCTTTAAGTTGTGAAACTCCTTCTTTTTCATTTTTCACTACTATAAATACATTGCTTTTTTCATAATCAGATAACTCATTATCTATTTTAAATTGTATATTTTCAACCCTATATAAAATTTTATTATCTACCTCTTTTATTTTCTCTAACTTTCCAGATGTCATTTCCATTGTTGTATTATCAGAATGGTTTTCATCTATCACTGTAATTTTATCAACCAAAATTGTAAGTTTTTTCTCTTTTATAGTGCCAGACACTTCTACAGATTTACCTAAGTAATTATTAAAATCCAGATCTCCCTCTAAAGACCATCCTAATAATTTATAGTTATCACTGTTATTAACAATATAACCAATTAAGATTACTTTTTTATCAAAAGTAGAGATCTCTTTGGATTCATTTATGTTTTTGTTAGAGTCTTCTATATCTTCTATTGTTTTATCTGTATTAGTAGGCAAATTTGGTGGATCATTTTTTGCTAATTGTATGCCTACATAAACAACAGCACAAGAAAGAATTAACGCTATTAATCTAGTTAATAATTTGTTTTTATTCATGACAACCTCCCCCTTTTACTTGATTTATTTAGCCGTTTCTTCTTCTAATAATTTATAAGTTTTACACTCATCAATTTTTTCAGTTTCCTTGTCATCAACTTCTTTGCTGAACTTATCCATTAGATAAATGCCACCTGCAATAATAGTAGCAGTAGCACCAATACCTATACAAGTTAAAAATGCTTTTTTATTCAAGGTAAACAACTCCTTTCCTATTCAATAATCTTAATAAATGAAACTTCTTTTTCACTATTAATAAATCCATGCTGCCCAATGTAAACTTCTATTTTTACTTCTTTATCAATATAATCTGATAGATTTTCAGTTGAATGTATATCATATTCACCTAAATTATAATGGATTTCCTTGTTTACTCTTTTTACTTTTTCTCCTTCCAACACTCCAGAAATTTCAATAATTTTTGATATCTCTTTCGCATCCACAGTTATATCTTCCTGTTCCTGTGGTCCAAATTTGCTTTCTATAGCCTTGACAAACACCTTTTGTCCCACATATTCTGAAAAATCCTTATCTGTCCTAATCTCGTAATTATTTATTCTATAATGAACATCATTTGTTTTTTCTCCTGATATATATTCTAAACTACCGATAATTTCATGAATCTCTCCTAAATCCTTATCTTCATCCGTTATTTCAATATTTTTGATCTTCAATTGATAGTCTTGATCTGTCGGTACACCTGTAACTTTGACTTTTTTATCTTCATATTTTTCGTACTCCAAGTCACCTAATAAAACCCAACCTAAGAGATTTATCTCCTCATTATCTTTTACCAAATGTCCCTCCAATACAATATCTTTAGATGTATTTTGTGGGCCTATAGTTCTATCACTATTGCTATATAAAAATAATAATGAACCCATTATAATCATTACAATAGAAACCAATGCTATAATTTTCTTCCTATTCATACTAAACTCACTCCTTTTTGTCTATTTTATTTAACATAACACATAAAACAGTTACTCTATTAAATCAAAACTTATCTTCCGTAATCAAGTTAAGAAAAACAAACCTTACTTAAAGTAAGGTTTGTTGAGTATATGGGTATTTAACTTCAAAGTTAAGAGGATTAATAATAACAATCTCTTTGCTTGTTTCTTTAGCGTAATCAACAGCATCTTTTGTACCACTATTAACTCCACTAAAAACTGCTATAACTAATGAACTATTATCAACCATATATTTATTTCTATTATTCATTTGATTCAATCCATTAGTATATTCTTTTTGTGATACATAATGAACTTTATCTGCTCTGTTTAATATATTTCTATATCTATCTTTAGATGCTTGGTTCCACTTTCTATCTTGGTTCAAACATGGAACTGCTATAATAAGTTTAATCCAAGGATAAACTTCCTTTAGTTCCAGCACTATTTCAGCAGCCCAAGTATCTAGACCTAATGCTCCTCCTGCAATAAAGTAATTATAACCTCTTTCAATTACTTTTATAATTTCTTGTTTAAGGAGCATTTTTATTCTTATACAATCCTTATGGGTTTCGTTAAATCGAAACGAGTAATATTGTGGTCTATGACCTGTAAAAGTACATACCTTTATCATGGCCTTACCCCCATATGAAAATTAATTCCTTGGCTTTTTCATATTCTTCAAACATTTGCAAACATGCTGCTTCTTCTCCTATTATATTTAAACATTCGCTATGAACAATCACATTTGGAAATAACTTATTATTGTTTATTACTAATATAGTCTTATCTCCTATCTCAAATTCTTTTTTACATAAAGGACATATATCTACTTTATGCCCTTTCCCTTTATTAAAATTAACATTTTTTCTTATTAAAATAAATCTAGTGTCCATTATTCCCATGCTTGTAAAAAATACACGTTCTCCTTTTATAACTATTTCATTATTCATCTTTATTCTCCTCTCACTTTCTGTTCTATAATTTCCTTATTTCTAGCAAAACAATCAAATCCTGCTTTCCAGCCTACTTTTCCTCCAATTAAAAAACCATTTAATAATCCTGCAACATATGCAACAAATATAGTGATCCATAGCAAGTTAAAGTTTATATTTTTCATACAATTCCCTTCCTCTTTAATTTAAATATCAAAATAATCTTCAATATTATATTGAAATATATTATTAGAAATCAAAAGAAAATCCTACCCTTATTTTGAGTGTAAGACTTGATATAGCAGTATATTAAGTTATCTATTTGCTTATTTCTAATCTAACTTCTTAAGTTCATCTGCGGAATGACCAAGAGTAACTTTTAATTCATACAACTCTTTTTTTGTGAGAGTGCTAGTTTTAATTACTTCCTTATCACATTGTTCACATCCATAAACTGTTGAAACCATATATATTGCATCTTCACCTTCGTCAAGTTGTGTGCATTTTTTAACATCTACTGGTTCATAAATGTGCTTATGATTATTTTTTTTAGCATTTACAATTTTTTTCTTTAATCTTTTCTTTTTACTTAAATCAAAATAGTTGTCATAATCTTCTACTCTAATCTTCGCCATATGTAATTTCTCCTTCATGTCTTATGATTATTTTCCTTTAACATAACACATGATTTTGTTAAATTATATGCAACTATTTAATGAAATTCAAACTTGCTTTTTTGCTTTTATTAACATTCAATGAATAAATATTATAAAGAAATTGTTCTAAACAGAGATATTGGATTAGCCATACTTCCATAATAAGGTGTAATAAATGGAAGAGTAGTTTTAATCGGTAGATTTTATTGAAATAATCAAAGAGGAGTACGCCAGTTTAAACAATCAATAATTTGTATTGTTCAAAATAGCAGCATAGTAGCAATACCTAATAGATATTGCTACTATATTTTATGTAAATGTAAAAATTATTTAAAAATATACGTTGATAATTTTAAATCCTAACTTATTTTAAGAGTTCTTTCTATATTTAATGGAATTTGAACCTTTAGTCTAGTTCCTTTATTTTTTTCAGATTCTATTCTAATATCTCCACCGATTAATTCAACTCTTTCGTATAGTCCAGTAATCCCATAACTATCTGTTTTGCTTTTCATATCAAATCCAACCCCATTGTCAGAAATTACTATGACTACAAAGTTATTATTTACAACTTCCATTTTTAATTTTACAAGAGTTGCATTAGCATGTTTTTTAATGTTATTTAATGATTCTTGTACAATTCTAAAAGTGTTTAATTTTACACTAGATTCAAGTTTGTTCAACATATTTTCAGGATCTAAGAATCTTGTCTCAACATTCATTCCATACTTCTCTTTTGTTTTTTTTACGTAGTCTACTATTATTGATTCATACTCATTATCTTCAAAATCCAAAGGACGCAATTCATATAAAATATTTCTCATATACTTCAACGTATCTTTTGCTAATTCACTTAGTATTGTTAATTGTTCCTTGGCTTTTCCTTTATCCAATTCAATATATTTTTTTATAATTTCTGTATGCATTATAATAGCACCTAAATCTTGTGCAGGTCCATCATGTATTTCCCTAGCGATCTTTCTTCTTTCAAACTCCTGTGCCTTAGCAATTTTATTTTTATAATTGTTTTTATTAATGTTATCCTCATGATTATCAAGTTCTCTTATAATAATATTTACCCGATTAATGGATTCTGTTGTTATTTTGGATAATTCGTGTACCTCTTTAAATTGTTTTTCTAAATCTTTTCTTTTATCTTGCATTTCTTTCTCTATTTTTTGTTTTTCTTTGAGCATAGTATATATTTGAATAGTATGATTATATTTGCCTTTATACTTGTTCTGATTATTATGCCCATTGTTATTTTTCAACTCGTTTGTAATATTGATCAATTCTTTCTTACTGTACTCATACTCATTTTGTAAATTCTCCAATTGTCTTATAATATCTTTTATATCTTCAGTTATCATATTTAATTCATACTGAAGTTTAAGTAAAAGTTCATTAGCCTCTTGACTTACTTGAAGAATACTTTTCTTATCTTCTCTTAAACTGCTTTCAATATTTTTATTTAAATCATGGATAATTTTCTTTAATTGTTCTATATGCATTTTATTTTCCAATAGTGTCATCTCCTATAAAATATGTAAATATCTATAAATACATTTTGTAGTTTTGTGTCGGATTTTGTCACATAAAGAAGTATATCATAAAATACATTAAAAATACACTAAAAATATAAAAAGGAAAGATACAAAATGCACTATCCTTCTCTTTAAAAAATCATTTAATTTTTACTCCATATATTTTCACCACCTCTTGTCACAACTACAACCATATCGTTATAAATAGTAGGAGAACTTTCAATATTAGCCCCTAGTTTAATACTGTTTAAAAATTTTCCTGTATTTCTTTCTAATATATTCATTTGACCTGCTGAATCACATTGAATGACATAAGTCTTGCCATATTCACTGTAAATATCTATAGCGGATCACCAAGTGTAGTTAGACATTCCCCATGACCATATTTCTTCTCCTGTATTTTTATCAAAGGCTATTAATAATCCTTTAGATCCTCCTTGATATCCTAGCACTGGAACAATGATTAGATTGCTAATATCATTTTTACTAACTATGGAAGTAGCATAAAATCCTCCATTCAAATAATTTTGCTGTTTTATATGTTATGTTCAATACTGAAAGACATAACGATAAATGAGGAAGTGGTTATTATGGCATCAGGGAAAACTCACGACAAGATAACTTATCTGACAATTCCTCTGGTAATGTTTATACAGATATTTCTTGTGAAAGATTTTCAGTTAGTATTTTTAAACACATTAATATATGTTTTTGCTGCACTAATGTTTTCTGGAGATTTAGATATTAAAAGTGTTCAAGTAAACAGGTGGGGAGTATTTAAGTTTATTTGGTGGCCATATAGGAAATTTTTCAATCATAGATCTTCCTTCACCCATGGCATTATAGATGCAACTATAATTAGAATTATATATTTGATTTCATGGATATACTTATTTCTATCAGTTTTGCATATGATCTATCCTGAAACAGTGATATCAGGAAATGAGTTCATTAAATGGATTGTAACATCTGCTAAGGAAGATACATTTCTATTCCTAAATATACTAGGTTCGTTATTGTTGGGTGGTTTATCACACACATTAACCGACTATATCTACTCTACACTAAAACGAAAATTTACATTTAGAAGAAAAAAATAATCCGAGAGTAAGCATAGGCTTATTTCTCGGATTTTTATTCTCATATTATTTCGGTCATCTGTTGTTTTTCTGAATACAAACTGTATATCCCGCTTTACCTAACAATTCCTCAACTTCTTCATTATTAATGATTTGATGTAATTTATAATATTATTACTGTTGGCACTTAACAAGTCATCTATAATACTTCTTTTAGCACCCTACTAACAATACTATAAGAATAACCTTTACGCTGAAGAAAACTACATAACTTTCTTTGTTTTGCTTGTTTATCATCATGTTTATAAGTAGAATTTAATTTCTTTTTAGCCAATTCTAAGGCTGCCGTATATTGTTTATCTTCATCCATTAGTACATTAATAACATCATTAATAATATCAGAACTTATTCCTTTATAAAAAAGTTCCTGCCTAATTAGTTTTTCACCTGCACTCTTTAAATTTATTTTATCCTTAGCAAAACTCAATGCAAACTCCTTATCATCCAAATATTTATATCTATACAGAAACTCTATAGATTGATCTATTATAGAATCCTCATATCCTTTTTGAAACATTTTGTTTTTTATTTCTTTTTCAGACCTTGCTCGGTAAGATAATAAGTTTAAGGCATAATTATTAGCCTTATTCTGTTCTTCTTCTTTTACCACATTTTCGATAAAATGTTTGTCAATTTCATTACCTTTTTCTAATCTAAATTTTACCATAACATCTTCATGAATACCAAAAGCAAAAACTCCATCTATATAAATAGAAAATCTATGTTTATTCCTTTTCTGCTGCTCTATTTTTGTTATTTTAGACATTCCCAATACTCCTTTGCATTTATCTTAAAGCATATAGTTTTTATTCCTCATAAATATTACTATGTTTCAGCCTGTAAAGATTTTGATATTTGTATCTTTCTATTATTCCATAATTATTTTTCAAATAAGTCATTTCTTCCGTATAAACTTACAATATCTAATTTTAATATAACATACAAGAAATCTTGCCTATTAAGATAGGCAAGATCTTCCTACTTTACTACTTTATAATCAAATATGTTTTCATCTAATTCTTTAAGAAATATTGATGGAGAAATTGAATCAAGCCATCCCAACATATCTCCTACAAAACTAATATTTAAATATTTTTTTGCTCTGGTAACAGCCACATAAAACAATCTTCTTTCTTCTTCTATATTTCCTTCTAACACGCTTAGTTTACTAGGAAATACTTCATCCACAAGATAAGGTAGGAATACACTGTCCCATTCAAGCCCCTTCGCTTTATGAACAGTTGTAATTGTTACACAACCTTGTTCTTTTTCTTCCTCTGTATCGCTTTTATCCAAAATAATATCGGATAAAAACTTATCTATATCACTATATAAAGATGCGGAATCAATTAAAGACTCTACATCTTTTAATCTATCATAATAATCCTCGAATTTATTTTGCATGTATTCTTTATAATTAATATCCATAATTACTTCTAAAGTTTGTTTTAAGTCACTTTGCTTACTTATTTCGCACAAAACATCAAATAGTTCTTTTATTCCTTCTTTTGCATCTTTAGTAGCCCTAAATGGAAGTTGACTTAAATTAATAGCATGTATATTATAATCTACTTCTCTTAATGCTGAATAGATCCTTTCTATCGTCTTTTCTCCGACTCCAGAAAATAGATTTGCTATACGACTAAAAGCAATTTCATCATCAGGATTGCTTTGATACTTTAAAAAAGCAATTAGATCTCGAATATGCTCTCTTTCAAAGAATGATATTCCGCAGAGTATTCTGTAGGGGATTCTTGCACTTTTAAGACCTAATTCTAATGATTTCGTTAGATAGTTCGCCCTAACTAATATAGCAATTTCATCATATTGTGTGCCTTCTCTTTTTTGCCTTTCTATCTCGTTTACAATAAATCTTGATTGAGCGTTCT
Organism: Alkaliphilus sp. B6464; assembly: GCF_018141165.1. Lineage (NCBI taxonomy): Bacteria > Bacillati > Bacillota > Clostridia > Peptostreptococcales > Natronincolaceae > Alkaliphilus > Alkaliphilus sp. B6464. Next base: position 391,370 of record NZ_CP058558.1, on the reverse strand, counting down.
CATTATTAGCATCTACAACCAAAGGCTTTCTAAAAGATGAAAGATAAGGAATCATTTCCTTTTTATACTTTTGGGTATTATTATTAATTGAATTAACCGCTAAATCTATAATTTCCTTATGTGATCTATAGTTGTATCTTATTTTATATAGATTACAGTTTGGGTGATTATCTTCAAAATTTAGAATATAATCAATCATTGAGCCTCTGAAACCATATATAGATTGCTCATTATCGCCAACCACATATAAATTATGTGTTTCTTCATTTAAATATTCTATGATATCATTCTGAATCCAATTGATATCTTGATACTCGTCCACTAAAATAAACGGAAAATTTGATGATATTGCTTTCCTAACATCCGGATGACTTTTTAGCAAATCTCTGAAATTTAAAATTAAGTCGTCAAAATCCATACCTTGATTTAGTGCTTTTCTATTTTTGTAATCCTCTATAATAGTATTAATCGCATTAACAATTTCTTTTGAGTATCCATACTTTTGAGAAATCAGACTTTCAACAGATCGTTTAAGATTAATAGAACTAGAATATAGTCCATAGATAATTGCTTTAGTCGGAAATTTCTTTTTTGGTATATGATCATTTTCTGTTAAGTATTTCTGCCTACATAAACCTATGAGATCTTTTGCATCTTCAGGAGTCAAGATAGTAAAGTTATTTTTATATCCTATTAATTTAGCATATCTTCTTAAAAATACTACTGCAACATGATGAAAAGTTCCAGATAAAACCCCTACATTATCTTTTTTAAGTATTTTCTTTACCCTTTCAAGCATTTCATCTGCTGCTTTGTTGGTAAAGGTAAGTAACATAATTTGACTTTCCGGAACTCCCTTAGCAATAAGATAACTTACACGATAAGTTAAAACCCTTGTTTTTCCTGAACCTGCATTTGCAATAATCAAAGTATCTTTAAAAGGAGCCTCTGCTGCCTTTTTCTGATCATCGTCTAAGTCTTTTAATAATTTTTCTATAATTTCGCTATTCTCATTACTTAAGTTTTCTACATTTGCTCTTTTCATTCTTTCTTCCTCATTAGCAAGAAAATTCATTATAACATCCACCTCTTTCGACACAGAACCTTTTTTCTTTAACATAACACATGTTTTTGAGCGTGATTTATCTGGATGTTTAGTCATATACAAATAAAAAAAGTGAAAACATTTAGTTTTCACTCAAAATATTATATTGCAATTAAGCCCTTAATTAAACTCAAAGCAATATCAAGATGACTTGTACGTTATATAGCAAGAATATCATTAAATCAAGTATTTTTATTAAATTCAATACATTATTTAAACTTATTTTTATTATTGGCTACTTCTACCTTTATATCAAACATTCTTTGCCATGGCAAAGTAATATTTTTAACCTTATAATCCACTTTGCCATTATGAAAATCACCTAATAATTTTTCTTCATAAAAGTTTACTTTTTTTGTAATAGATTGTTCAACTTCTTCTAAATTTTCATTTTCAATATTGTATTGGTCTATACCATTTGAAAGTAGTATATCTATTATTTCTGGCCTAACAATTGCATCATATATATAGTCTCTTATCAATCTTTCATATAAAAAATTAAAATGCACTTCTAATTCACGAGTGTTATGTTTTATATTTTTTAAATTATTATATGATACCGCATGACTAACTCCAATGCCGACCATATTAGAGACAGTATTCCAACTACTGTATGTTGCTAATTTCGATAAGTCTATTTTTTCATCAAGTGACTTCATAAAAAGTATTTTATCATCATGATATGATATGTCAATAATTGCAACACTCTTACCTTCTTCTAATGCCCTTGTAATATCTGAAATGAACATATCCATTCTCATTTTTTCTACCGGGGTGTAAATATAAAACTCAATTTCTGCGTTATCTTCTACAATTTTACCTCCAAACCATTCCACATGTTCTTTTACTGTTTGCTCTAGTGGTCTATCTTCAAATGTAGCAACAAAATCTTTCTTGCTATCATCACTATAGTTAATTTTAAATGTTGAATTTGTATTATATTTTTCATGTATAACTAAGTTTATTAAATTCATATGAATCTCATCAGCACCACAGGTAATTTTTACTTTATCTTCTACTCCTGACGTTTTAATTTTGTTTTTTAATTCTTCTTGTTCAAGTCTGTGTAGGCCATACTCTGCTGCATCTTCTTGTGAGTAAATTATATAGTCAACATATCCATCTTCAGCAAGTTCGATCATTTTAAGTTTTAGATCGTGATTTAATTTTCTTTGAATATTATATTTATTTAAGTATTCTTTTGATATTACACTTTTTAAAAATTTTATTCTTTCTTTTGCTCTTTGATCATCAAAGTTATCCGCTTTATCTATTAATTCAGCCCACTCAAGAATATTTTTATAATTATTTATATCATCAATAGTCCATACTGAACCTGCAAGTCTTTGAATTGTATCATATAAGTATATTTTCTTTTCAGGATATTGTGTTTTAATATCTTTAATTAACTGAAAATCATAAACCTTTGAGTCATAGTAATCGTCAGTATAATTTCTTGAGTGCATTAAGCCTCCATGATTTAGCATTGTTGCCGATATGATAAAAGAATCTACTTTATTTGCATTTTCTCTAACCCATTTCTCAATTTCCTCTACATTCCCTCTTGTTGTTTTACCACCAATAATTTTTACTGGTGGCATTAATATATTTATCCTAGATATCCTTCCTATCTTTTCCCCATAATATGTACTAGAAGGTCTATTATCAAGTGGTACCAACATTATATTCATTGGATTTTTGTATTGATTTTTAAAGCCCTCCATATATTTATTTATACTTATATCTCTTGCATTTTTATTATCAATAATTTCATTACCAAAATCATTGTTTCCATTATTCGGTATAGTAAATAAAGTTAAAAACAAACATAGAGTTAAAATTCCAATCACTACACATTTCTTCATTCATAGTCCTCCTCAATTGTTATTTAGATTACATATTTTACAAATAACAAGAGGATATTCAAATTTGAACATCTATTTTTAATAAAATAAAATAAGAACTGCGTTTTGAGCAGTTCTTAAAATTATAAATACTATTATGGTTCAATAATATGCAATTTATCAGTTACGTAATGCCCCTCATTTTCAGGTCCAGTTCTACCATTAAATGAGTCAATATATTGCATACCATTTTTAGAATATGAGATAAAAACACTGTAAACTTTAAATTCAAGTGATGTACATCCTAATCCCTGCTTGTCTAATATTGAATCATAATAACTATTTGCTACAACCACTAAAGCATTAATATGCTTCGCCTTTTCCATTGCGATCTTTACAAAGGTTTTTAAAATCCTCTTTTTGATTTTATCAGATACCCCTTTAATATAAGGTCTTTCTACAAATAATATTAATTGTTCTTTCTGTTCTATAACCATCTCATTATTATATTCTTCAATTTTTTCAATATCTTTAAAGGTTAGTTTCCCTTGAGTATAATTATAGTTTTCTAGGTTTTCAATTCCTTTGGTAAGTCTTATAACGGCTCTCGCAACTAATCCATCACTATTACCTGCAACAAGCAGTTTTTTGTTTGTATCGAAGTTAGAAAGAAGACAATTATTATATGAACCACTTCTCCAGTTCATACAAGTTGAAGTTGGGTTTTCCCCCATTTTTAAAGTGGTTTTAAAATCATATGTTTCTTCACAGTAGTATTCATTATTGATATCTTTTTTAATATTCTTCTTCCATTCATCTTTTACTTTATCAGTAGTCTGAATACCAATTTCAATATCAAGATCATCATTAAAGAATTTTACTTTTTCAAATTGTTCTGCCATATAAGCCTTTGTCAATAACATTAAGTTTCTTTTTTGTGCGGAATTAACACAATCATAAAGAGTGTCCACTACTCTAATTAATCCTTCGGAGGCGAATTTGCAAATTCCATCTTTATTATCTTCTATAAAACTATCTGAAAGCCCCATTCTGTTTAAAAGTGAGATTAATTCTTCTGAATCTTTATAATATGCATGTTTAGCATCTTTTAAATCCTTCATGTTCATAAAAGGGGTGTTTCTATTATCCATTAAAAAATCAATGTCATTCTCCTCTTTTATTTCTGGAATAAATCTTCTAAATACATCTTTATTAAGAAGTATTTGAAGATATCTTGATCTTTTACATCTTTTAATGTGAGCAAGATCATCGTTTATCCATTTAGATAGAGGTTTTTGCTCTAACAGACTCTTAACCCTTTGGACTTTTTCTTCTAAAGAAAGTTCAGGCATTTTAAGATTTTTTTCATTAATGCCAACAAGTTCAGAAATAAGTTTTAATTTATCATCAATTCTCATATCTAAGACAAAATATATATCTATAACAAAGGCACTACAACCACTTAGTATCTTATATTCATTGAAAGTAATTGTTTCTCCTTTGGATATCCTTTTAAATACGTCCTCATTAGAAGATACTGAAGATATATCTATTAAGTTATCCTTATTTAAGGTATTAATATTTATATAATTTCTAAAGTCGTTGGAAAACAATATACAAGTATCATACAATTTATTGAAAGTATCTTTTTCTTCAAGCATTAATTTAATAAATGCTTTTTTTCTATTTCTAACACAATATATAATAAAATCGTTTTGCTTATTAGAAGAACGACTAAGTATATAGTTAAACTCATTAAATAAATCTTCATATTGATCTTTATATAGAAATTTTATATAATCCATATAATTATAAATTGATGAGTAATCTTGTCCTTTCTCAATTTTATAATTTAACATTTTAAGTTCTTTATTTAAAACTTCTCTCTCAAATACTATTCCCATAACCCTTTTAAAATCATCACTATGCAATCTATCTTCAATACTTTTTAAAACTTCTAATATATCACTCGGCTGTTCTACATTAAAATCATTAGCAACTATATTATATTCTCCAATAAAATTAAAAAGTTTAATTGTTTCAGTCTTTCCTTTAATTTCTTTAAATAGATCAATAATATTATTACCATACAAACTTACGAAAGAATGTTTTATAAACTCACAAAACATTTCACGATCTTCATTTTTCATATCCTGATAACTTCCATATTCATAATTATAAATAAGTGTGTACATTGTTTTATACATGTTTTGTAATTCTTCTATGGATACATTATTAGTAAGAGAATAATCCAAGAGTTCCATCATAGACTTTTTCATTCCCCTAGAAATTCGATAAGAATCATTGTATCTATAAGTATTTTCCTTGGCTTTATCAATTAGTTCCTCTTTGATCTTGTAAAGTTTTAAAACAAAATCATCTTTATATTGGTCAATATTAGATAAGGATATATTTTCTTCATCATTGTTAATGAAGTATATATATGCATCTTTTAGTTCTGTATTCTCTGAATTGAATACATTAAATATTTTATCGCTTTTAAGTAGATGTGGCTGAATAGAACGATGATAATCTCTATTCCCCAGTTCAAAGATCTTGCTTAATCTTTCTGGTTCTATGTTCTTTAACACCCTATTCGCTATATCTAATTTTCTTACCTGCCCTAATATATTTAACTTGTTTTCTATATTTGCAACTAAAGTATTCATGTCAAAGTTTTCTCCTTTCAAATTAAGCAATTTTCATGTTTTGAAATAGTCCAAATAACTGCTCCTTGTCCAAAATATGCGAATCAATAAGTTCTTTAATTATTTCCAGAGAGTAAGAACTATGTTCTTTAAAGGTACATAAACGTTCACGAATTGCTATGCTAATTTCTTTGTTTTGATAATCACTTTCTTGCGTATAACGTTTAAGCGACCATAAAGAATCACAATTCTGAATCTGACTAATTTTCTTTTGTATTCGTTCTCTTTCCTTTTCTTCTTCAGTCATAAAAGATTTTCTGATATTTTCTCTAATGTCGTGATCTAATAGACTATACTCAATAAACTTCCGAAGTAATATATCTCTTTCATCATCCGAAATTTTCATTATTTTAAGATATTTTTCATCTTGAAGATTTTTATAAATTAAAACATCATATGATTCTGGCCTTAATGTAAAACACGCAGCATCTTGTAATTCATATAACTTTTTTATTAAATGTTCTTCAAGTTCATTACTTTTATCTATTATATAGTTGATCTTACTGTAAAATAGATCATTCATATCATACATTTTAACTGTATCACTTAATCTTATAAGATACTTTGCATATTCAGTATCTGAAAACTCTTTTTCGATATATTTAAATGTGTTTTCAAATATACATTCTCTGCTATTTATATTTAAAAAATCATAAATATCAAACATCTTAAATTTAATCATATTCTCAAAAACTGAATAATTATCTAAAAGATCAATATTAAAATCATTGGCTTTTTGCATAAATAATTCAAATTCATTTTTATCATTTAAAATTCCTAGTACATCTATAAGAATCGTTCTAAGTTCATCTTTTCTCATAATTTTCATATAATCTGGGTTCTCAAGAATATATTTATGTTCCCTTCCACATGCAAAATTTAAATCTTTAAATTCTTTTCTAGCAAGTTCTAGTATCAATTTAAAGTTTTCATATGAATTTGACATATTTACATGTCTAAAAATCCAACATAAAATGTTATCTTCTAAATTTTCATATTCACTTAATTTTATTAAATGGTCTTTTATAGTTTCAGGTAATACATCATATTTTTCTAAATAAACTTTAGCCATTTCAGTAGCAAGTCTAACATATCCGGGACCAGTAATCTTTTTTCGTATTCGGCTATAATCGTTATAAAAACCCATATAATAATTCAAGAATCTAATTTGCTCATTTGATAGTTTTAAAAACCTCTGTATCTTCTCTACTTCTGAGTCCGTTATTTCTTTTAATTTAAGATTACTCACTGAACTTAAAAATCCAGAAAAATATTTAGTTTTAAAGTCTTTAGATTTCGGAGAACCAATTCTCTCATACATATTAACCAATACAGAATAAATCTCTACATTTTCCTCTATATCTATAATATTGTTATTGAGGGCAGGAACCAATATACATTCTACATCGTTAACCATGGTCTCTATAATATCTTTTATTGGTTGAACGCTTTCAAAATTTGTATGTCCGTCAATAAAATATTTTAATTCTTCTATCTCTGTAATATAAAAATTAATTCCTAATAAAACTTCTTCTAAGGAATTGTTCTTAATTAATGATTCTTTTAGCATTACAAGCAATTTAAAGTAATCTAGTTCAAAAAACTTATCATCTCCTAATTTAAGCAATCCAAATCCTTTTTCATCATCAGTTAAATTCATGATAAAACTGCTAATTGTTAATACATCTGGATTATCTTTAATCAGTGAAAGGACATTTTTTCTGTATATTTCACGTTGATCATCTACAATATCTAAATCAGTAAATTTATTCAAATTTCCTACTGTAAATACTAAAGTGAACAGATCTTTAGTATCTCTTATTATGTTTCTTTGATTAAATCTTTCAAGTAACTCACCCATATATAGAAGATTATTGTTTTCAGCAAAATTCTTGCCTTTTTCTACTATGTTGTCAATTTGTATTAAAGATTTAAATTTTAATTTATCCTCATTTGCATAGTTATGAAAAGCCACTATGTTCTCTAATAATTCTTTATTTAAAGTTCTATCCAATACTTCAAAGTATTTTTTTCTTAGTAAAATTTCCTTAAACATTTTCACTAATATATTTTCCATCATATTGAATACCTCCTATAGTTTTAGTTAATACCTTAGTAAATTTAATGATGTCATTATCAAAGAAAAGGCTATATTATTTCAAGTAAAAAAGTGCAACTTTTAGTTGCACCTTTTAAATTTTTACAAAATATCATATCTTTGAGGTATAAATATTTCCTCAAATTTAGCAATTGCATATACATCAGTCATTCCTGATATAAAATCTATAACTGCTGTTTCTTTAGAATAACTCTCAAGTAATTGCAAGTACTTTTCTGGCATTTTTTCAGGGTGCTTCAAATAATATTCTGTAAGGGAAATAACAATATCTTTTGCCTTCTTGACTTCCCGCTTTGAAGACTCTCTCTCATATATAGTTTCAAACATATAACTTCTAAGTTCTAACATAGCGTTTTCAATGTCTCGTGACATTTTTATTTCATCTTTGCCTAAACTAGATTCAATTATGTCTAGAGAAAGAACTATTGACACATCTTCAATTGAATTAAATAGTTCTCGAAGATGTGTTGGAATATCATCATAAGTAATAATTTTTCCTCTAATAGCATCATCAATATCATGATGTAGATAAGCAATACGATCTGCTATTTTTACAATTTGGCCTTCTAATGTCATAGGTTTTATTTTACCCGTATGATTAAGTATCCCATCCCTTACCTGATTGGTGAGATTCATATTTTCAACAACATCTGCAACTCTAAGACTTTGTTTATTATGAGAATAATTAGATCCAAAATATTCCTCTAGTGCTGCCTCTCCTGCGTGTGAAAATGGACTGTGACCAATATCATGTCCATACCCGATAGCAGCCGTTAAATCTTCATTTAATCTTAAATATCTTGCAATGAATTTAGCAGTTTCCACAACTTCAAGAGTATGTGTAAGCCGAGTTCTATAATGATCTCCCCTTGGATTTAAAAACACTTGTGTTTTATGTTTTAATCGCCTAAATGATTTTGAATTAATGATCCTCTGTATATCAATCGTGAAAGGAAGTTGAAAACCATTAATATCTTCCTTTACTCTAGTGGCATTTTTGCTTAAACATGCAAATTTCGACAAATTATTTGCCTCTTGTTTTAATAGATAATCTTTTATATAAAAAACTACTTTCATTTAAATACCTCCCTAGATTTCATAAAAAGATTTTTTGTTATTATCATATAAAATTCCAGCCTTTATCAAGTAATTTAGGTGATCCACTTTTAACATAACATACAAAACAAAACCCCCATTGTGCATCATGGGGGTTTAAAATTATCTATTTCCTAAAAGATATTTCAAGAATGGAGAATCAGAGCCAATTACTAATTTATTATCTTTTAAAGTTGATTTATAGGCTGTTAGTGTTCTGTAAAATTCATAAAACTCTGGATCTTTGTTATATGCATTAGCATAAATTCTTAAAGCCTCTGCATCGCCTTCACCTCTGGTTTTTTCGGCTTCTTTATATGCTTGTGCCTTAATAATTGTTACTTGTTTATCTGCCTCTGCCTTTATTTTTTTTGATTCTTCCTCACCTTCAGAGCGAAACTTTTTAGCCATCTTTTGTCTTTCGGTAATCATTCTGTTAAAAATGTTTTGATTGTTTTCTTGCGGTAAATCCGTTTTTTTAATCTTAATATCTTCAATTTTAATTCCAAACTTTTTCACATCTTCATTAGCAATATCTTTTGTAGCATTAAGCATTTCATATATATATTCCTTATCAGAAATTAGAGTTGTCCCATCTGTAAGACCGATTTTTTCATTTAGTCTTGAATAAATAATATCATCTAACTTTGTGTTAGCACTATTAATGTTTTCTACCGATACTCTAAATGCTAGAGGGTTAACTATTCTCCAGTGTGCATTATTATCAAGTACAACTTTCTTTTTATCAGAGGTAGTCACCTCTCTCGGAGATGCATCGTAAGTAAGTAGTCTATTCGGATATTTTTCTACATGCTCAATAAATGGCCATTTAAGATGCAAACCCTTTCCCTCTATAATTTTTACATTTTTAAATTTAGAATCACCATTAATTTCTTCCGTTATTTCAACTGTTTTTTCATCCACAACAATCCTAACCACTTCACCAAACCTAGTTACAACGGCTTGGTTTACTTCATTGACTGTATAGGTAAATAGATTGAAACCAATTAAACTAACAACAATTACACCTGCTACTATTCCATAAACTTTGGCTTTCTCTTTTAATTTATTTAAAACCATTTTCTTTAATTGTTGAGAATCAATGTTATTAAAATTATTCATTAGTTGCTACCTCCTTTTGGAAGAACCACATTATCAGTTAATGGTAAGAACTTTACAGTTTCGCCAGATTTATCATCAACTATATAAAGATCCATGTCAGGTAGAATTTCTTCTAATGTTTCAAGGTACATTCTTGTTCTTGTCACAGATTTTCCTAAGTTGTACTTCTCTAATATAGCCTCAAAATTAGCAACGTCACCTTTTGCTCTCTCAATTCTATCTTCCTTATATCCTTCTGCACTCTTAATCATTTTCTGTGCATCTCCTCTTGCAGTAGGCAACACATCATTTTCATATCCTAAAGCCTCATTAATTTTAGACTCTTTATCTAGTTTGGCTCTAGCAATATCTTTAAATGCATCATCAGTTTCTATTGGAGGGTATACATCTTGTAAGTTTACTCCATTTATCACCATACCCAAACCATACTCATCAACAACATTTTGAATATCTGATTTTATTTCTTGCTGTATAGCAAATTTATTATCTGTTAGGACATCATCAAGAGTATTATTGGCTACACTTCTTCTTATAATTGATTCTGAAATAAGCCTTAATGTTTCAACAGGATTATCTACATTAAACATAAAATCCTTTAAATTTACAATTTGATATTGAATCGAAAGATCAACATGTACTAAATTCTCATCCCCAGTAAGCATTAATGACTCCTGTGGAGCATCTTCATACTGTGCAGGATATCTTGAACTTCCACCATCAGTAGTTCTAAATCCAAACTCTAGTCTTCTAACTTCAGACATCTTTGCAGGATATATTTTGTCTGCAAATGGAAATTTGAAGTTGATTCCTGCTTTTTTCACTGTTGTTGCATATTCCCCGAATCTTAGAACTAATGCTTCTTCTCCAGAATCAAGTGTATACACCATGTTTGGAATTAGAATCAAACCAATAAGTATAATTGGAATAAATTTAATTAGCCTTTTCAAACTACATCAACCCCTTTTTGTCTTATTTTTATTCTGCTTTAACATAACACACACTATTTTTTATTAAGATACATTCATAAATTTTAAATTATTTGATTTTATCTTTGATAAAACTATATAATCCCGACACAATTCTATATATAGGTTTCTAATTAAATTTATGTGTTATCTTAAAACTATAAAAAGCATTTAAGGAGGTATTCATCTATGACTACTGCTAATACAACAGCACAAGATTCAGATAAAACAGTTGACAAAAATATGCCCAATGAAAATGAAGTTGTATCAGAAAAATCCACATCTGCAAAAGGTAAGAAAAACAATTTGATTATACTGACTACTAAACCTATTAGTGACGAGGATTTGAGAGATAAACTAAATAAAGAATTTGGAAAACATAATCAATACTATAAGGTTTTAAAAGAAGCAGTTGATAACTTAACCGGAAAATATAAGCAAAAATTAGCAAGCATGATTCTTTTAATTAGAGAAGGAGTGAGACCTGATTTTAAGATTGAAGATGGTAAAGTTAAAAGTGTAGAGTTTAAAAGAAAACTAACCAATGAAGAACTAGAAAATTTTGTAATATCTATACCTGTTGAAATGTTTTTTATTCAGGAGTATATGGATGATAGAGCATTAGATATGGAAATGACACAGCATATGAAAGAATTTAATATTACCGAAAAAATCTTAGAAATTCAGGGTGGTACAGAAAAGGAAAGGCTTCGTGCTGCTGAATATAATTCTATGATTTCAATATTCACCACTATTATTAAAAATAGAGTTTATTACAACTTAAAGAATGACATAGACCAAGCATCAAAGGTTTATGATGCACTGAAAAGAGTTATTCAACTTAGAATTACTGAGATGCAGACATTTGGAAGATCCCAAGAATATGGCTCTCCTAAAAACTCTCTTTCAGGAAATAATCTTTTATCTAATAGGACAGAATATATTGAAGTGGATCCTAAACTAGCAAATTTTATCATCAAAACAAATAAATATAATGATGGCATTAGTGTTAAGGATTTGTTTTTTAATGATCTAGGATATTTTAACTGGATAAAAGACAATGTTGATGTTAAAGGAGTATTCGTTGAATATCAAAAGGTAATCAAGCAGTTTAAAGAACGATTTGAGTCATTAAATCCTGACTATAAAGTAAGTTAAAACCCCTTAATTGGAGTTTTGCTATCATTTAAATTAAAAATTATAACTCCTCTATGTATTTAGAGGAGTTTCATCTTTGATTAAGAGACTGCAATATCTAACTCTATCTTACCATGTTGAGATTCAAGGGGTATCGTGATCGGCTTACTGTCTGAAGTATGTATTAGCAAAGAGTCTCCAAATATTATTGTTGGTGGAGTAATGTCAATAATTGTCCCCTCACTAGAAAGATGTGTTGCAGAATTACCCATAATCATGTTCCCTATTTCTGCTAAAGCACTTCTTGAAATTTCATCGAATGCTTGAATATCTATTCCACCCATCATATGAGATGCAATTTTAAGTCCTAGTAATTTATTCATATTTAATACTGCTCTACCTTTTAAATCACCTGTAATTCCAATAAGAATAGATACATCTGGTGCATTAAATGTCTCGTTTTTAATATATATTTTGCCTAATTTACATGTAAGACCTGCCATTTGAGATAAAATGTCTGTGCTTGCTTTAACAAATGGATTAATATGTTCTACCTTCATTATATATTACCCCCAATCTATATTTTTAACATAATATATAATAAGAAATACTTTATAAGAATCAAATTATTGCATAAAAAAATCTTATATAAGAACTTACTCTCATATAAGATTTTTTATTAGTAAATTATCTCTTGTATTATTAGAGTTCATATATAAACTTAATAATATCTAGAATATCTTTTTCTAAAATGTCTTTCGTTGTGTCTAAAATGTATACCGGTAGTTTACTTTTATTAATATTTTTTTCATACTCTTTTAATATTATTTCTATATCAGAGGATTGAATATACCAATCCCCTCTTTTTTCTATTCTTTCAACTACTGTGTCAACATCTGCTGTAATATAGATGATTTTGAAGTTCTCCCTTATAAGTAGATTTTCTAATTCATACATATTTATTTCAGTCTCACTATCTACTGTTTCAGGTCTAAATATAGAGCCATATGTTAATTCTCCAATATGGTATCTATCAATAATAACAGGTTGATTTAATAAACTGACTAGATCAAACATCTTCAGAAGAATGTTATAATAGTAATATTTATCATTTCCTTTTGGCGGTGCAGATGTATGAAGTACAAAAGTATGTTTCATAATCTCCGTAAGAATTTTCTCAATTGTTGACTTTCCTACGCCATCCCCACCTTCTATAATTACTTTTGGAAAAGTTTCAGGTAATTCAATCATCTGACGCTTCCACCATTGTTTCCAATCTATATTTAACATAATATGCCCTCCTTTAAATTTCTTTAATAACCTAATTAAGACCATATTTTTATTACAAATAATAATCTATTTATATCATATTTTTCAATATATATTGTCTATATCTTTTTAATTATTGATTATGTAATTAAATGCCTGATTGAACATAGTAGGCAGAAATTTTCCCCTAAAACCATATAACCCACAAGATACAAAAGGATGTACTTCTATAATAAATGTGCCCGATTGATTCACTCCTACATCTATAGTATAGGAAGGAGGACAGTTTTTGTAAGAGTTAATCATTTCTTTAATCAGCAATATATCTGGGAAAAGGGTAAAATCCCCAAGATAATTATTTAAACCTACCAATTTCCCATTAAGGACAAATCCTCTCCACTCACTTTCAATATCAATTACTTCAGAAACAAGATACCTTCCTTCTGGAATATTGTTTTTATCATTTATAATTTCTGTGAAAGATTTATATGCATCCATAGACTTTATAAATACAGGCCTATCAATAATTATATTTTTCTTATCTTTTATACAACAGTCTCTTTTTAAATATTTTGGTATAAATAATTCATCAGGAATATTTATTGGCTTTATAGACTTTCTATCCTTTCTAAAAAACTTCTCTATATAATCGAACACAAATTCTAAACTTCCTACTGGAATGCACTCCCTATAATTAATATAGTCACTTAATATTACATTATAAACTTTCTCTCCATTATACCAATTAATGAAATTCACCGCTTCAATTAGTTGAAAGCAAAAATCATGTTTTATATTACCTCCTATTGTTTGTATTAAAAAAGTTTTCATAATAAATCTCCCCTTTATCTCTATCAATTCATTAATCTTTTCTATATATTATAGTTACACATAATTTCCATTATATATTTTTCTTTAAAATAACATACAAAATAGGTTTTGATATAAAAAAGACCTCAATAGAGATCTTATTTTAAAGAATTGTATAAACTTTCTACTTCTACATCCGTTAAGGCTCTATTCCAAATATACACTTCATCCATTATAGATCCACTCAAACGATAATCTCCACTATAACCCCATCCACTTATATGAAAAGCATCACCAAAACTTGCCCGGCTTGCAGTCATAGAACCTCTTTTTTGGCTTAAGTTTTGTTTAATACCATCTATATAAATTGAGTTCAGTCTATAATTGCCTTTTTTAAATATAATTACAACATGTTTATATTCTGATGTGCTTAATGGATTGTTTATACCATATACATCCGAATTGTGTGTATTAAACCCAAACTCTCCGACGTATATATAATTATCATATCTATTAAAACCAATGGGCATTGCTGAAAGTTCTCCATTCCACTTCATAATATAAGATACAGTAACATATTCTGTTGAACTATTTATGTCTAAATCAGCATTAGGAATTTTTATCTGTCCACCATTTATTTGAATTCCGCTACCAACCTTTCCCGGAACAAAATCAATTCCACTTCCTATATATGTTTTACTATTAATTTCATTTACTATTTGGTTCCCTTCAAAAGTAAATTTACCAACAATTCCATCAGGAACTACAACTTCAGGGTTATTGTTATCAACAACTACTTTATAGATTTGAACTTTACTTTTTGTTTTAATTTTAATATCATTTATTTTATTATTACTTAAATTTATATCTGCTTTAAATCTTTTATATTTAGTTTCAGCAGCATAAATGTTTTTTATATCATAATCGAAAGATATATTCTCATAAGTTACGTAAACTGGAGAGTCATTAATCGTAACAGTTATTTCTTCATTTATAGGAACTTCCCCGGTCATGATTACTGAAGTAATCTCTACCTTATTCACCGAATTAGTAGAAAGATATGTCTCTCCAATGGCCACATTTCTAATATCTCCCATATATCCAAAGATTAGTTCCCCATCAGCATCTTCTAATCCTTTAGCATAAAATACTCTACTACTATCTTTTGAATAAACAAAGAAGTCATCTTCTCCCCTATTTTTTCCATGTTTTAGTCTAGTATGGTATTCTTTTGATTTTGAAATATCTATTTTATATAACTCATTTCCACTGTCTCCAACAGATGTGACTGTTTTTAAAAGTTCTTCAGATGGAGTTATCTTATCTCCAATTGGTAATGAATCTTTATGTGTATTATATAATACAATCGCTGTTTCTAAACTATCTATGTCTTTGTAAAGTGTTGCTATATCAGTATCTCTCTTTAGATTTATTAATTTTGGTAGTGCCAACCCTGTCAACAGTCCTAACACCAAAATTACTACAATTAACTCTACAATTGTAAATGCTTTGTTTTTTATTATTTTAGACATCTTATTTCTCTCCTTTCTTTTTAAAATCGAAATATATTTTAATCAGTCATGTATAAGAAATCAAGAAAAGAAATTATGATATTTAAAGACTTATAATAAGAAAAAAGCAATGCCAAATTTAGCAATGCTTTTATTAGATATATTTTAAATTTGTTTAGTTGTTATTTGCCATACATTCCACTTTTATGTCTTAAACCTTTAGATGTAATTGGCTTCTTTTGAGACTGCATTGGTTTTTTACACTTTTTGCAGATCAAGTCTCCATTTCTAAAAATATAATCTCTACAATCACAAGTAAGAATTTTGCTTTTTTCCATTTAGAACATCTCCTTCATTTATTAGTTTGATATAGATTGTATTGATAAAATGTTGAATTTCAATTTATAGACAACTTTTTTTAGTTTTATTTCTTTCAGTAATATAAGAAATTCCGCCTAAATATTTTTGTGCTGTTTTAAATCTGACTTTATTTTTTTTCAATTCCTTAATTCTAGTTTTCTTACCATTTATCGCATTTGCAAAAGCCTGTTGAGGTGTATTACCTTCCCATGCATAATCAAGGGCAGGACAATAAGCGAGATAGTTTCCTTCTTCATTTTTACTAACCTCAATTTTATAAGGTAAGTTATAATAATAATGAATAGTTTTCTTTTTCTTCTTTTCTTTTGGATTTACTATCTCCCTTATAACTTTTTTAGGAAGTTTGTATTCTTCAATCAGGCTAGGCTCGTCTTGATAAATCAAATAAAAAAGTCCAATAAGTGCTAACCCAAATGCGTCACATTCATTATCTTTATTTGCAAAATCAATACCATAATTATCCTTGGCCCCTAAGATAGTCCACTCTTTTGTATTTAACTCTTTAAATTTTTTAGGTTTAATTCCGTTACCAGTAAGAATTTTTTTAGCCTTTTGGGTATTTACAATTAACAGATCCTTATCCATTATGTATAATCGTCTTTTTATAACTCCCTGCAATTCAGCCAAAGCCTCTCTATTGTATTTTTTTTCATAAGCATAATTTTCTATAACAATTAAATCAGCATCTTTAGCCCAATCCCTTATTTGATTCTCTATAAAGAGTATCCTTGGAATTCCTTTTAAGTTATTAGTAAGAGTTAGCGTCTTAGGCTTCTCTCCCTTTAAAAAATCACTATTTATAAGACATAAACCTGTGCCAGTTAAAGATGCATCTATTCCTAAAACCGTAAACTTTTTATTCTGTAAACTTTTCATCTTTAACACTTCCTTTAAGGAAATTCATATTATTAATGCATTTTTAACATAACACATATTTTTTGTTATTCTAAAAACAATGATAGTTTTTAGTACAAATTAAAAAACCTATCGGTTTACTCGATAGGCTCTTTAAAATATCTCTCTATGAATTTTAATTATTTTTTCTTATATCAAAAGAAATATTTTGGTAAGTATCTTCTCCTCTTTTGAAGTCATATGATACACTAACTTTCTTTGAATCAATATGTTTTACTTTCATGTCTTTTATATATTCTTCCAATTTATTATCTCTAAGTCTCATGTTTATAAAATTATTAAACTTAGGCACTTCTTCAATTTCTATATCCATATCGTTAAAGTACATCATTATAGACTGAAGAACACATGCATTAATCTTGTTTATAATATTATTATGATACTTGTACTTAATATAATCAAATAGAATGTAAATAATTGCTGAAATGCCTAGACTAATTAGCAATCTGCTTGTTGATAACATATATCATATCTCCTTCTATATAATTATTCGTACCATTATATTGACCATCCTTGGATAAAGTCAAATATATTTACTGTCTATGTTAATTTAATATAAATGTTCTTATCATCTGATATTCCATTAATTCGATCTTGAAATTCTTGATATCTTTTTTTAATAGTTTTAGAGTCTATTGGAGAGGCTATTAAATAGCCCCCTTTACAATATATAAGACTCCTTGTTTTTTTATCAGATTGTGTTTCAATATATTCATTATATTTTGGGAAACTTTCTGCTGTTTGTAAAAAATTAGGATTCAATATTGCTATTATGTTTTCTTTATCTATGAAGTAGTCAAAGCCTATACTTATTAACGCCTTAAACTTGCTGTTCCCTATCATATCAATTACCTCTGTTTTTTTCTTTACTTTGTGTTCCCTCGTTCGACTTTTCTTTTTCGCTTTGAGTTATCCCATTCACCTTATCAGCATATCTTAAATATCTATTTCTAATTGTCTTAGTATCAATGGCAGATAAAACAACTTCTCCAGTATCAAGAACTAGAACTGCTCTAGTTTTCTTACCTTGTCTAACATCAAAACATCTATTTTGTTCTTTTGAATCTTTAATTAATCTTTTTGTCGGTTGAGAATCTGGATTCAATATTACAGTTACTCTTGCAGGAAATATAAAGTTTCCAAATCCAATCTCTAGTAATGGTTCTAACATAAAACCACATCCTTTCTATATGCATTTACTGTGTTTTTAGATTTAGTTCGGTTTAATTAAATTTAAATGCATTATACGAACATAGTTTTATTTAAATCAAGTCTTTTTTATAAAACAACAAAATTATATCTAAAGCGTAACTTGTTCAATAAACAAAGATAAATTTTCAAGCAAATTATAGTACATATTTTTGGTTTTAATAATTGGCCTTAAAGGATAGGATTTGTTTTGAATATAAACAACTCCCTCGACACCATTATTTAGTCTAACAGGTAGTCCCATAGGGTAAATATAAAGTGATTTTCTAAATGCATCAAAAATTTCAGGATCAAATCTAGTATTTACTAAGGATTGCACCTTTTCAAAACATTCATGAGGCATTAACTCTGTTGTTCTTAATAAATTTTCATAGTAATCACAAATACTCAATATTTTAATTAATTCATTTTGCTTTTTTCCTTCCATCTTAAATAATCCATTTCCATCAAAGAATTCACTTTGAAATTTCACAGTCATATACACAAGGGCAGAGGTTTGTTTCCTTTTTAGAAATTCAAATCCTATTTCCTCATATAATTCTTTTTTCAATTTTTCATTCTTTTGTTTTAATATTTTCCCTATATCATGCATCAGAGATGCTATAGCCAGATATTCTATTTTATCTCGATTAATACCTAGTGTAATTGCTGTTTTTACTGAAAGTAAAGCAACATTAATGGAATGTTGAATAATATCATCTTTATCCATCACTTGACCAACAGTAATGCTAATAGGTTCATTTTTTATTTCTGGCAATAATTCATTCCTTATAAAATTGTTAAATTTATAATTATTAAACTCATCTTTTGAGGCTGCTTCATATACCTCTTGTAGTTTAATAAAAATAGCAGCCATTTTATCACTATCTAAAGTTCCCTGTAACTCTATATCAATATTTTCATCTTCAATATAAACTGTATTAAGTCCACTATTAATCAATCTTTCGATAACTTTATCTGAAAGCACCGCACCTTCGTTTATTAATTTTTTTCCATCCTTAGATTTTATAGCCGTAGCCAATTTATGATTTGATAGACTTTCATTTAATTTTGCTAATCGCATTATATTTTTCCTCCTGTTATTATCTTAAAAGTTTACCTTTTATAACATAACATACAAAAATGCAAATAATGATTACTAAGTTAATAGTAATCATTATAATTATCATAGTAATCATCTCGATTTTTGTTTGCACTTATAGCCTTTATAACTATAAATCCTGCTATTAATAAAAATATAAAGATTAATGCGTATGGGACAAACTTCAATAAAACATTTCCATCACTTATTGCTAGTTTTCTATATTCAGTAATATCCTCTTTATATTCTGGTTTAAATGTAAGTCTATTCATATATTTATCAGGATTTAAACTTATAAAAGATAGATTAGAGTGAAATGATGAAATTTCATTTTGCACAACTTCAGGAGTGATATTTGCCCCAAATTCTGTATAGATATCATTGAAATATATAGATAAAAAATCATAATGTAAGAAAAACTTTTGCCAAGCCTCATCAATTCCATTTGATTTTTTATTTTTATAATTTGCAATAGAATAAACTAAATCATAATGTAAATTTTTAAGTTTAATAGTTTCTGGTGTCTTGACTTTAGACGTATGCATTACTTCTACCATTTTGTTTAACTGGTTAGATTTCACTTCTAATGCTAACTCTTTAGTTGGAAAGTCTAAAAAATTGGTAAATTTTGCAGAATACATTCCGAATTCTCTGGCCTTATCATTTACTTGTGCAATTGATATCAAAGTTTCTATCCTTAGTTTATCTGCACTAACATGTCTTAATATGTCAGGCTCCTTTCCATTGATTATTGCTGTATAATCTATTATAAGTTCCTCTGCATACCCTCTAATGACTTTAAAATTATCATTATTATCCCTTATCTTTTTTAATTCAGCAATAGTGTTTTGTAGTTCTTCTATTCCTTCCTTTTTTTCATTAGCACTACCCTCTTTAATTTTTTTTATTGCTACCCTATTGTTATTTTGATAAATATATTTATCGTATAGGAGTTTTATTTTCGTATCCTTAAACTCTTGATAAAAATTTATTAGATTTGATACTTCAGTTTTCTTTCCAATATAAATCAACGCATCTGCATCTTTAGCATATAGACTATTATAATTGTTTTGTATATTATCCAAGTCTTTTCTATATTGATTTAAAACAGTATTAATTTTTTCTGCTGACTTTGACTTATACTTATATAAATCAATAATAGAAAGTTGATCTTTTGCATAGTTAATATATTCTTTAACATCTTCATATCTTTCCTGTTCACTAGGAGTATATATATCCCATTTAGATAGAATTCGATATTTCATAATTCTTTGATTGTGACTTATATAACTTATTCTTTGAATTATTTCATCTAATTGCCTGTATTCTGTATAACTCATGTCTATAATAGGATTATTACTAGCAAAGATTTGAGTAGGCATCAGTGAAATTAATAATATAAGTAAAATTATTAATGACAAAATCTTGGTATGTTTCATAACAATCAACCCCTATCATTTAATTCTTTTAGAGATATAGAGGATTTCTTTCTAAGTCTAGGATTTAACATTACTAATTCCGTATCGTCATCTTCGTTTCTTAATGTTGCCGTAATCACCTTTTTATCACTTAATGATATTCTTGTTATTAATCTATTTTTCTTATCCTTAATTTGAATCAACGAACCTATATCATCTTGGTAAATATCAATCTTATGTTTCTTTCCTTCAATTTCATATTTATAAGAACCATCACAAAGTCCATAACAAACGATATCAGATGTAGAAATCTGTATTAAAAGTTTGTTTAAAATATTTTGATGTTTATTAAGTTCTACAATATTTCTTGATATCCAATTTACTACTTCTTCTTTAATTAAAAAAGTTGTCATAAATGTACTTAGTTCTTCAATAGGAATTATAACAGGTTGGCTAAATTTTTTTATCACAAATTTAATTTCTGTATCTTTAACAAAAATCGCATAGTCATTTATTAAATCATAATTATCTAGGTTTTCTATATAAACCATATTTATCCCCCTCTCGCTTTAAAAGTAATTAATATTATATTGATAAACCCTTGCATTTCAAATATATATAATTAAATTTTAATATTAAAAAACAATCAAATTAAATCTTTTTTGTCGCCACAAAACATTCTCTACCTTAGTTATTTTTAACGATACATGAGTTTTGCTATAATACATATTCTATACAAGGTACCTCTCTTACAATAAAGATTGATTTTTATTTTAATGGAGGAATTAAACAATGATGCTATCCACAGAGCAGTTAATAAAGATAAATAAACTAAATTTAGGAAAAGTGATTTATACTTTAGAAAAAATATCAAATGATTCTGGTATAATTACTGAAACTCGTATTGGTCAATGTCTTGGAACCATAGAAAAAATAGGTTCCGACGGTACTTGTACTTTATATAATAAAATTTCAAAAGAGCAAACTACTATAAATATTTTTGATTTTAATAAAAACTTAAATAACTTCTGTTTGCGTAAAAAATATTTATAATATTAAATGTAAAAGGATGACTTGCATGAAAGGAAAATTGCTTAAATAAAATTATTTAATATAGGATTTCAAAAAACGATTTAAGTTTAAACAGAAATAAAAGGACAGGTTTACCTGTCCTTTTATTTGTTTATTTAAATTAAAGTCTTTAATAACTGGATAAAATTCTTAACCAATGTAGAAATAGGCTGTGAAATATTCTCATTAAATATCCTTTTAACCAATATTTGAATATCTCCCTCACTAACATATTTATCAGGTTTGACGGTATTGTCCTTATATCCTATTAAAATTCTATGCTTTGATAACTCTTTGGCCATGTCCTCCGACCAATGACCCTCTATATCCTTCCACTTTATTTCATTATACTTTCCTTTTCCTTCTGTAATTGCGTACATAATAGCAGCAGACTCTCCCCTTGTCATTTGAACATTATTTACTATATTACTGTCTATATATGATAAAATTCCTTCCTTGTCGAGAGTACTTTGGACTTTTTCATAATAATTATTCATGATTTTTTTTCTATTAAGAATCCGAAATTTCGCTTTTGAAAGATCCACATCTTGTATTACCTCCTGATTAGAAGGATATTCTTCATCTTCTCTTGATTGAGTATCATCATCCATATTTTCATCAATATCAACATTTGATCCATTGTCTTGATTCGTACGCTGATTTCCTTGATACACTTTTAATATTACTTCATGATTATAGATTACATTGTCTGGAACCTTGTGTTGCATAGAAGGATAAGAATATCCTTGTTTTATATAAAAGTTATTTGTTTTTCCAAAGTTTTGAAGAATTATATTATCAGGAGTAGAATTTGTAATTCCCGTTATTGTGGGATCTGCAATTACCCAACCATAAGGTTCAATATAAAATTCAACCCAAGCATGGGCATTTTCACTTATATCAATAGATCCAACTTTTTTAAGTTTCACAACTTCATCACTTGTTACCACAAAACCTACTGGTACTCTAGCAGGAATACCCTCTGACCTAAGCATTGCTGCAAACAAAGTAGCATACTCAAAGCAAATTCCACCTTGCTGTTGATTAAAAGTTTTTTCCTCATATTTTTGTGTCTTTTCATTATAAACTAATCCTTTTTTTATATCTTCATTTAACTGCTTTTCAGTTCCTCTTAAAACATCTCGAATTGCACTATATGATCCAGAATTATTAATTGGAGATTTTTTATTATACTTCATATTTTTAACAATATACTTATAAATCAATTCTGCTTTTTTATAGGGGTTTTCTTCATTTCCAACTATTTCTTTAGCCTTTTGTTTGATTAATTTATCATTGGTTAAAATATATTGTTCTTCATTTAAATACATATTGTATCCTTTCAATTCACCTTTCTCAATATCCTTTGAGTTTACTGCATAATCAATTGGCAGAAGTTTAACTGTATATTCTTTTTCTAAAGTAGTTTCTTGTTTCGGATTTACATTTTTAAATATATAAGTAAATGCAGAGTGTTGCCCTTTATATACGTGAGAACCTTTTACTGTAGTCTCTTTTAGTAATGAATAATAAGATGCTGTATCATTAAGTAGCGACATTAGTTCTACTTCGATATTCATTGTTTTATCTGATTTATTCGTTATCATATGCTTATATTCTACTGTGTAGGTGTTGAGAGGTTGATTAGTAACATCTTCTGCAAAAACTGGTATAATGCTTGAAAATATTATTAATCCTATTAATATACATGTTAAAAATTTCTTCATAGTTTCACCTCCTTGTAGAACTATTCGTTAGTAATATTCTCATTTGGAAGAATAGTGGATTTTTCATAATCGTAGCCTTCTTGCGTATAAATTTCTGAAAAAGGATTAGATTTATTTACCTTATAAAGTTTATACTTTTTGGCAAGTTCTACATTATCCTTTGAATAGACATAATCTTTTCTTCCAACAAAATTATCTTTTACATCCTCAATTTCTTCAAAGATATCATCAGGTTTAGATGTATCGTATTCATTTTCTTGTGGAATTTGTTTATCCGTATTCGTCATATTATCATCTACACTATCATCATGTATTGGATAATGCGTGTCTATAGGAGGCTTTTCTTTTTGGTGGTCTATTTTTTGGAACTTATCTTGATTAAACCATGAAAGAACCTGATCTTTATTTGCAGTGTAATAACATGAACCATACATTGCGACACCCATTACAAGCATTCCTGAAACTATAAGTGTCAATACAGATGATGACTTAGACCTCTTTTTTTCCTCCCTATCCTCGCTACTTAAAGATAAACACCCTTCGTTAGAATCTTTAATTTGTAAATCATTATTGACACCGATAATTTTATCCTTGGAAATATTACAATTTTCATTTTGAACTTGTTCTTGAAATTCATTATTCTTATTTTTTTTAAAATTAAACTTTTTCATTTTCGTTAACCTCCAATCTGCTAATTTTCTTTGTAATTAAGAACAATATTTAAATCTGCAATAATATTTTTAACAATAGGATTTCCATTATTACTTTCATTTTGTATTAACTCGTCCTGCATAGAGTCACTTTCATTTTGAGATTGCTTGATTTCTACTTGAAGGTTATTCCAATCTATAACTTCACTATTCCCTCTTTTCATTATTAAACTATCTATATAATTAAAGTTTCCAATATCTATATTTAAACTTTTAACGAATTTCTCAACCTTTAAATAATCACCCATTACAATTAACTTAATCCTTTTTTGCTGTATTCCATGTTGATCTAATGGATTATTGCTAATGGGATCATTAGGCTGCTCTGTTCCTAAATCGTTAACTTGGCCATCTTCTTGCTCTTTATTTATTTTATTTTCAGTGTTATTTATTTGATGTTCTTCCGACAGTAAAATTTCTTCATTCACAGGATGTTCTTGAATATTGCTTTGACTTACTTGTTTATTTAAATCAAGTTTTGAGATCACAACATCATTTAAAAGTGCCTGTTCTTCTATAAATAGTAATAGTGAAGCATAGTCTACACTTCTTGGGATTTGAATTAGAAGATCGTTTTTTTCATCAGATTGCAATTGAGGTTGATTATTCAAATTGTCTGTTTCTAATTTTATATTGTTTTTTAAATCGTCCACCCTTTGTTTTAACAAATTGATTTCTGATTGCATTTTAGTTACTTCATTAGATTTTTCTACAATTTTACTATATTTATATGGAAATTTAGAAATAAAACTATTATCAAAATAAAGCATATATCCAAAACCTACAAATGAGAAAATCCCGACTCCTATGATAAATTTTTTAAACTTTGGATCAAACTTCATTAACCCTCACCTCTTTTTATTTGTTAATATGAAATGCTTATTAATTCATCAACTTCATCACCAAATTTATGTACAAGAACCTTCAATTTATTGCTTTGAGTATCTGATATAATAATCTCATATACTCCGTTAAATTTATATTTATCCCACTCTTTAAGTCCAAATAAGTATGCTGTTTTACCATTAACGGTTTCTACGTTATAATTACCTAGACCATAATAACTTGTGGTATCTCGCTTTAACACAAATCCATTATTTGAACTTGTACCAAGATACATATTGCTTGCATATAATTTGAAATCATCATCAAAACAATATACTAGGTACTGCCTATATTTATCCAATTTCAAATTCTTATCCTTACTTAAATAAGCAATATCTAAAATTGAAGATTCTAAAGTAGGTTCATAATAAGTTGTATCATTATAATCAGGAGGAGAGGCATGTTCAAATTTTATGGGCAAAATTCTCACATTAAAATTCTTGTATTGATAAGATTTTTGAGCCAATACCTTATTACCTTCCAAGTCTGCTAGAACCTGTGCCTTAATTGTTTGAATTTCATTGGTTATTTCTACTTTATTAAAATAAACATTGCTTAAATTAATGTTAATAGCAATATACTTTAGTATATTTAAAGTAACAAGTGTTGCTACAAATACTGAAATGGTGATATAAATACCTATTGCCCCTTTTCTTTTAGATAGCATAATATTTCCCCCTTCCAATCTATAGTTTTTCTTGTGTATTTATGTATTTTGTAAAATTTACTGTGTTTTCTTCCAATTTATTTTTTTTCTTATAAAAAATATCTAATTTTACAATAGTTGTGCCGTTTCCATTATTGATTTCTGAAGTAGCATCATAAAAATAAATATCTATATTACTTAGGTCCAATAACTTAACATTATTTCGATATAAACCTCCGTTTTTTTTAGTATAAATAATTTCATCTAATGAGGTTTGTGCAATAATTTGATTTTTACTTATATTTATTTTATAGGTATAATTTAAATCTTCATCAAACAATATAAAAGCATTTTGAATATGTGCAATCTGGCTATTGTTATATTTAATGGATTTAGCATAAATACTAGAGTCAAACACTATATATCTTAGAATACCTAATATAAAAGCAAACAACATAATGCTTATAAGACCTTCTATTAGTGAGAATTTCTTTTTTTTCATATTAAACATTCCTTTCTGTTGATAATTTTTTTGCAAATTCATTCCCTTTATGATTAAATAGGACCTCTACATCTATATTCTTGGTCCCTCTTGAAGTATCTAGAATAGAAACTCTTACTGTGTATTGATTATTGTCTATTTTAATGGTACGTTCACTAAATCTATTTGATAAGACATTTTTACTAAGTTCTTTATTTAATTCTGAATGAGCCAATACAAATGAGTGAAAATCTTTAGTTCTATATGCTAATTTATCTAATGATTCCCTTATAGCACCATGAGTAACACCACTTAATAAAATAATTATTATAATTCCAATTATAACTGTTGGATAAGTTTGACCTTTTCTATTTAATCGAAACATATAACCACCCCTTATATCTTAATTATGTAAAATACTTAGGGATTAAAAACCCCTAAGCATTAATTAAACATTCTTATAACGTCCTTTATATCAATTTTACCTAATTTAGCCTTTTCAATAGCCTCTAATTCAAAAGGAAGGAAACTTTGATTTTTAGCAACTTCTTTTCTAAGTTCTGTACTATTTAAATTTGATGCAATTAATTCATTAATAATATCATCAATTAATAGCATTTCCATAATAACAACCCTTCCTTTGTATCCATCTTTACATTCACTACAACCAGTCCCCTTATAGAAAACTTCATTACCAGTAATTATTTTTCTTTGATATTTTTCTTCTACCTTTTTGAGAAAGGAAAGTTCTTTTTCAGTTGCATTATGTGATTCTTGGCAGAAAGGACATACCTTTTTTATGAGTTTTTGAGAAATGATTCCTGCTATGTTATCTGCTAGTTTATAAGGCTCAATCCCCATAGCGATAAGTCTATTGATAGTAGTTGTTGCGTTATTTGTATGAATGGTAGATAAAACATAATGACCTGTGTTGGCAGCATCAACGGCTGTTTTTGCGGTTTCAGTATCACGAGTTTCTCCTACAACTACAATGTCGGGATCTTGTCTTAAAAATGTTCTAAGTGCTGATGAAAATGTAATTCCTGCTTGTGGGTTTACCTGTACTTGATTTACACCGGGGATAGAAGATTCAACAGGATTTTCCACAGTACAGATATTTACTTCTTCATTGTTCATTTTATTTAAAATAGCATATAGGGTTGTAGATTTACCAGAACCAGTTTCTCCTGTAATGAGAAGGATTCCATTATCTTTCTCAAGCATTTTATCCAAAGTTTCAATTTCTTTTTCACTAAAACCTAATGGTCTAAAATCCTTAATTTGAGATTTATCTTCCAATACCCTCATTACAATCTTTTCTCCATAAACCGTAGGTAAAGAAGAAATACGAAGATCATATTTTTGCCCATCTAATTCATAATTAGCAATTCTTCCATCTTGTGCCTCTCTGCTTTTAGTAGGGTCCATATCTGCAAGAACCTTTACTCTTGATACAAGACCTGAATATTCTCCAATTGGAAAATTAAACTCTTTTTGAATCTCTAAATCACCATCAACTCTAAATCTAACTCTTACTCTTTTATCAATTGGCTCTAAGTGTATGTCAGAAACTTCTTTAGATAATGCTGAACGAATAATTCTATCTACAATTTGTACAAATGCACCATCATCTATTTTTAAATTGTCATCTATTACATTATCTACATTTGATTTATTTATGCTTTCAATTTTTGCAAGAATTTCTTTACTAAAAGCAAAATATTTCTTAATCTTCATGGGGTGCAACATTATATCCAAATCTTCATCCAACACATAATTATGAGGTTTAGATACTGCGATTTTAATAAACTCTCCGTCATTATCAAATGCTATTAATTCATATTTCATAATTAAATTTTCAGGAATTAATCTAATAATTTCTTCTGTTATATGTTGTTTTTTCAAATCAACATAATCTATCATATAAAATTGTTTTATATATTTAATCAAGACTTCTTTATTAAGAAGTTTGTGTTCAAAGAGGTAATCCATACAATTATCTCCTTTTATTTTAACTTCTTGATATATTTCCTCTCTAATAACTCCGTTATTAAATAAATACTCTAAAAAATTCATGTTTTTCCCTCCTTTTATTTCTATTGAATCCCTGCACCAGATGAAATTTCAAAAATAGGAATTGCAATCGCAAATATCATTGGAGCAACAAATATTGCGACCAATACGATTGACGCAGGTTCCATCCATTTACTTGCCTTTTCTATGAAAGAAGTAATCTTCCAATCATACCACCTAAATGTATTCTGTATCATTTCTTGCATATTACCGCTTTCCTCTCCAATTTTTATCATATTTATCGTATAATTAGGAAAAGCAAGAGATGACTGCATTGCAACCGAAACTGGAGTACCTTGAATAACTGAATTTAATACATTCTGTAGTTCAAATTTCATACCATAATTAGTAGTATTATTAATTGCTATTGATATTGATTCTGGAAGTGAAATACCACTAGATAAAGCAATATTTAATGTTTTTAACATGATTGTATTTTGATATTCTCTAATTACCTCACCGAAAACTGGAATTTTAAATTTTTGCATATCTACAAAATATTTGAAATAAGTATTTTTAAGGGCCATTTTATATCCAATAGTCATTGCTACAATAAATGAAATAATATACAAAATATTGCTACCAATAAATTTTACTACTCCAAAATATATTCTGGTAAATTCAGGTAATGGTTGTCCATCAAACAATTGTTCAAACTGCGGAATAATAACAAATATTGCAGTAATCATGGCAAATATTAAAATCGAGAAAATAAATATAGGGTATATAGATGCTTCAACAATTTTGCCTTTCAATTTTTGATTTGACATCATATTGTCATAAAGCATATCAAATGTTTCTGCAAGTTCTCCTGTTGATTCTCCAGTCTGAACCATGGATACATAATAATTATCAAATATATGAGGAAATTTACTTAATGCGATTGAGAGACTTGAACCTTTTGATACCTCTCGTGTTACATAAGCCAAAACCTTTTGAAAGTATTTATGATCCGTTTGCTGCATTAATATCTGCAAACACTTTACAAGGGGAATACCTGCATTTAATAGTACAACAAATTGTTTTGAAAACATCATTATTTCTTTTTTATTAACCTTTTTATTACCTATATTTTTCTTTTTTCCTTCACCTTTTAAGTTTTTTAAATCTGTATTTAGTAAATTTTTAATTCTGTCCATATCTATCTCTGATGTAAGGATGTTTTTATTTTTTTTCCCTATTTTTTTTTCTTTTTGCTCTTTTGCAATTTCTTTATCCATATTCTTAAAATAATCAGGATTGCTCATTTCTGAAATATCGAGATTTGAGAGAGCCTCATCAATTGCTTTTTTACTCTGCTTATTTTCTTTTTGAAATTTGTCACTAGGTCTTGTTTTTGAATGAAATTTTATATTTTCTGATTTACCTTTATTAATGTTAATGTTTAAAGAAAAATTCATGTCCTTTATTTTGCTTACTGATTTAAAACTGTTCGATTGTTTTATTTTATCTAAATTAGAACTTATCTTCTTCCTTATAATTGATGTTGATTTTTCTTTTTCTTCATTTAATTCAATAATAGTTACCTTATCTTTTTTAAGTTGTATAATGACTTCTTTTCTTGATTTCCCCTCAATACTCCCATTAATAAGATTGTTATATTTATCCCTACCTTTATAAGTAAACTCCATTAATATCTCCTCCTAACTATCTACCCATAATAATTAATTTTTTCATTGCCTCCACATCACTGCAATGACTGTAAGCAGTATCAAGAGTTATTTTCTTTTGTATATATAATGATGCTAGAGCCTGATCTATTGTTTGTGTTCCAAGTTTTTGTTTATTCATAGTAATTGCATCAGATAATCCAGATATGTTTTTTCCATCTCTAATTATCCCTCTCATTGCATCTGTTACAATCATAAGTTCAATTGCTGCAACTACTCCTCCACCAATTTTAGGTATAAGCCTTTGAGACACCACCCCTTGTAATACTGTTGATAATTGGGTTCTAATTTGTTGTTGGGCATTTGGCTCAAATACATCTATAATACGATCTATTGTTTTTGGGGCAGATATCGTATGAAGTGTTGCAAATACTAAATGTCCAGTTTCAGCAACACGAATCGCATTTTGTATTGTATCAAGGTCTCTCATTTCTCCTACCAACACAATGTCTGGATCTTCCCTAAGAGATGCTTTAACTGCATCAGAGAATGAAAACACATCATGTCCTACTTCTCTTTGGTTAACAATAGATAGTTTATTTGGATGTACATATTCAATAGGATCCTCTATTGTTAATATATGTTTTTTCTGTGTTGAATTAATTAAATCTATCATAGCAGCCAGTGTGGTAGATTTGCCTGAACCTGTTGGTCCCGTTACAAGCACTAATCCAGAATGTAATTTCGTAAATGTTTCCACAGCATCGGGCAACCCTAAATCAAATAAGGAAGGAACTTTTGATTCAATTTTACGAATAACAATTCCTCTATTTCCTCTTTGAGTAAATATATTAACCCTGAATCTTCTTCCTTCAGGAGTTTCAAAAGACATATCTACCTGTCCGTTTTTATCTAACTCTTTCATTTTAAACTCTTGTCCTGTCATAATCTCATTTATGAAAACTGTCTCAACCATTTCTTTAGTAATTACACCATGATCATCAATTGGTACTATATCGCCATGTTTTCTCACATATGGTTTCATATTTACAATTATATGAAGGTCAGAACATTTATTTAGAATCATGTAATTTAGTAATTGTAAAAACAAAGTTCTTTCCATACAAACACCTCTTTCTTGTAAAGTTACTATTTAAATCTCAAACATTATAAGAATGAGGTGCCATTGTTTCAATTTTTAAAGGGTATTTTTTGACTTCTATAAATGAAATCAATATCATATGAGTGACTTTTAAAATGGTCAATATATAATAAAGGATGTGGGTTAATGTTTGGATTAAAGAAGAATAAAGATATCCTTGGAGTTGACTTTGGTGATAAATATATGAAACTTTCTGTTATTAAAAAGAATAAAAACTTCTATAATATATATGCCTATAAAAAATATGATATTGAGCCTTTTATTAAGAGTGGGAAGATAGAGGAATTTGGATTTATTAGAGATGCTCTAAAGGAATTTATATCCGAATACAAACTTGATAGTCCCAAAACAATATTATCTATCCCTAACAAAACTCCAGAATGTTCTTTAACTAGAATATTTAACATGAATAAACTAAACAGTAAAGAATTAGAAAAGGCTATGCAAATAGAAATTGAAGATAGGATCCCAGTAAAAGACGGAGAAAAATTTTTACCTGCATGGAGTGTTTTAGAGGAGTATGATAAAGGACAAAAAATGTTATTAGTAGTTGCAAATAAAGAAGTTTTAGAGTCTTATCAAGAGATTTTTAAAGATGATAAATTAGAGAAGTTAGACTTGGTTATACAATCTAAAACAACAACTATATTAAATAATGTAATAAATAATGAGGATATTAACCTTATTATAGATTTAGGACACACTTCTACTGACTTTATTATTTCGCAGGGCCAAATCCCTCTTTTAGTTAGGTCAATAGATTTGGGCGGAAGAATGTTAACAGAAATGATTGCAAGATTTAAGAATATCTCTAATACAGAGGCCGAAGAATTAAAATTAGATTACGGATGTGTCTTGAAAGGACATGAGAATCTATCTGAAAGTGAAATACACCAAGAAATATCTGATATATTATCATCACAAATAGATATAGTTTTATCGGAAATCAAGAAAACTCTGTTCATTGCATCAACAGAATTGGAACTGGATGTTGAACATGTATATATAACTGGTGGAACTTCAAAACTTGCTTATTTACCTGAATACATCAGCAATAAAATAGAAAAACCTGTTAAAAAATTAGTTCCTTACTATTTATTAGAGAATCAAGATGAAAAAATTAAGAATAATTTAGAATTTTATACTACTGCTCTTTCAAGTTCATTCCAGAACTTTTCTGAACCTAAAATTAGTATTGTATTTGATGGTAATATACAGGGGAGCAATAAATGCAATAAAAAAATGTTGATAGCAACAGGAGTAATTTGTTTAATGTCAATTATAGGACTTAATTTGTATCCCATAAATAAATTAAATTCTTTGGAAAAAGAATTTAAAAATTATAGAGTTCAAATAGCAGAATTAAAATCTCAAGATAGTCAACTTTCAAATGAATATCAATCTATTCAAGATGAACTTAATCAAAAGAATCAGGAAAATCAACAGAAAGAACAATACAATTACCATATTAAACAACTTACCGCATCAAAATTAAATCATATTGATTATTTGAAAAAGATAAGGGAAATAATACCTCAATCTATTCAAGTAGATCAAATAAGTATAGATGGCTATAACTTGACTATGAAAGGGCTTGCAGGTACCTATAGTGACATTGGGTATTTTATAAAAGAATTAAGTCATCAAGGAGAATTTAAAGATATAGATTTTTCATATAATGCAGTAGATAAAACAGTTGGGAAATATATTATTAGACATTTTGAATTTACTATATCGGCTAAAATTGTAGATAAAAATCTTTTGGGATTAGAGAACAATCTAATGGAAGATGCTATGATAAATATGCCATAATAAAAAACACTCCTTATCTTTTATAATCAGAGAAGTGTTTGCTAAATATGAATATCACTACTAAAAATCGAGGTTGAAATTCACCCCGATTTTTCTTTTATTGTTTTTCATTTCGTACTTTTTTCCAGTGATAGAACCAAAATCCTCCAGAAATTAACATAGATATTAAACTAGAAAAAAAACGCTTTAAATTTCTTTGCTGCTCTCTAGTATTTTCTTTTTTAATGTATTCATCATACTCTTTTTTTATATATTCCGGTGGAACAACTTCAATATCTTCTTTCACCTCAAAATCTTTAGACTGAATGTATCTTTGCTGATAGTCCTCATATGATATATAATGATTTGTGTTTGGGAAAACCGTATCCATCAAACTATTAGCACCATTTATAGTAGACACAAGAAAAATTATAAGTGTAATAAGACAAACTAAATACATATACAAATTTCTAAAGTTAAATGTTTTTGACATATAAACCACTCCTTTTTTAGATTTAACACCTTGTCAAAATGTAAGCATGATAAGGCATTAAAAGATAAGGGGAAAGAATTTAAATTCTTTCCCCTTATCTTATATTAATTAGATATTATTGTGCTTTCTTAACAATTTCTAATCCAAAGAATTCATTACCTTGACCATCAACTACTCCATTTTTTTCAGCAGTCTCGTCACCTTCGTAAACAATTGTTCCTGCGAGTACACCTTCAGTAACTACATAAAACTTGCTTAAATCAGCAGTTTTTGTTTTCTTTCCAAGGCTTTCACTGTATTTAGCAGCATCAATTGGCATAATTTTTACTTCTGCAAGTTTAGCATCAATATCAGCAGTCTGAACTCCTGAATCTGCTAATGCTGCTTTTAATCCATCTTGTAAATCTGCATTTTTTGAAAAATCTAATGCTACTCCACTTACATCATGTCCATAAACAGGATCATTTTGTTCTCTTTGAGTTTCTACAAGTGTAGCAACTGTTGTTAATACATCAACATCATTTACGAAGTTAGCGTGTCGTGCATCACGAACAACTCCCATGAATTTTGGAGCAGCCATACCTGCTAAAAGTCCGATCACTACGATTACTATAATTAATTCCACTAATGTGAAACCTTTTCTTTGCATTTTTTTCATTTTACATCATCCTTCCAATTCTTGTTTTATTTAATGTTTACCACGAATCAGTGGTCATATTTTAAATATTTCTATTTAAATGTGTAAAGCAATTTTAAAAGTTATTTTTGTCTTTCGTAAAGAACTTGGTGATATTAATGAATCTTAATTTTAAATGTCAAGTATTTTCTCATTTATTTTTAAAATTCTTATTCCTCAAGGCTTTATTATTTAACAAAATAATGCTATAGCAAGTCAAGTATTTTCTTAACTTTTTATTTGATAGGGCTTTCCCTTAGTCAAGTCTCACTATAATAGATAAACATTCTTTATCATGTCAAGTGTTTTTAAAACTAAATTTTATTTAATTGATTTTAAATGGTTTTAATAATTGTTAATCAATTTTCAAGTGTTATAATCAATACTTTTATAAACATAAAATTAATTAGTGAAAAACTTGATTTACCCCCTTTTGTTCTTATAATTATGGAAATACCAAAAAATTAAAAGGGGTGTCGCTAATGAAATCAATTAGTAAAATATATATTTTTACGGCTATTTCTTTAAGTTTAATAGGTGGTTCTGTGATTTGGGCATACTCTTATTCTAATGGAATAAGTGTTGTAGATTTCAACAAGGAAAAGACACAAATAGAAGAAAAAATCGTTTTAAATAGAATGAATAAATATGTTGCATATAAAACGGATAATGGTTCATCTGATTATGATAGAATTAATGAACTATTAAGCAAAAATGTAACATTACAAGAAAAAGAGGTTCAAGAAGTTAAGAAAGAGGTTGAAAAAGAAGTAGAAAATAAGATACTAGCAAAAGAAGAAGAAAAGCCTCTAAATGAAAAATTGCAAGAAGTTAGTATAGAAGATGAAAAGATGAAAAAATTACTAGAAATTAAGGAAAATAATTTAGATGTAAAGAAGGAGATCATTCAAGATATAACTAAGAGTAATAAGTCTCAAACAAATTATGCTAAAGATAGTAAATCTATCACCACATCAAAAATAAACATAGCAACTTCAGATAAAGAAATTTTAGAAAGAATAGTTCAAGCCGAGGCAAGTGGTGAGTCTTTTGAAGGAAAAAGAGCCGTAGCAACCGTTGTAATGAATAGAGTTGGTAGTACAAGTTTTCCGAATACCATCAAAGAAGTAGTTTTTGCACCAAGACAATTTTCTCCAATAAGTGATGGAAACTATTATAAAGTAACAATTTCAACTGAAACTAGAAAAGCAGTTGAGGATGTATTAAATGGATATAGATCATTTGATTCAGCAGTCGTATACTTCTGCAATCCTAAAACATCTACAAGTAGATGGATGATTGACAATAGGCCTTATGTAGCAACAATAGGCAATCATGCCTTTTACAAATAAAAATTGCTCCTCTGCTATTTCAATGCAGAGGAGTTTTTGTTAAAAAATTAGTTTTGAATTATGTAGTTTATTAATAAAACAATAAAAGGGGTGCTGATGTTATGAAATCAAAAAATTCTAAATTAATAAAGTTTATATATCCTCTATTAGTTATTCTAATATTAATTTATGTATATAAGTATGTAATCATAAATGCAAATATCCCAACCAATTCTATGCAGCCGACTTTGAATCCGGGTGATAAAATTATTGTTAATCAATTTTTTTATAGATATTTTGCTACTCCCAAAAGGTTTGATGTATT
The DNA here is from genome assembly GCF_018141165.1 of Alkaliphilus sp. B6464. Classification (NCBI taxonomy): domain Bacteria; kingdom Bacillati; phylum Bacillota; class Clostridia; order Peptostreptococcales; family Natronincolaceae; genus Alkaliphilus; species Alkaliphilus sp. B6464. The sequence goes on along the minus strand of NZ_CP058558.1, from coordinate 355,700 downwards.
AGTATTTAAGTTCCCTGAAAATGAAAGTATGCTTTATGTAAAAAGGGTCATAGGTTTACCGAAAGATAAAATAGAAATAAAGGAAGGACAGTTGTATATAAACAATGAAAAAATTAATGAATCTTATCTAAATGAAAATTTTCAAGGAAATTATGGTCCATATATTATTCCTGACGATCATTACTTTTTTTTTAGGAGATAATCGAAATCATTCCTATGATTCAAGAGAGTGGAGTAGTCCATTTGTTCATAGAAAAAAAATCATAGGAAAGGTGGAAATAAAATACTTGCCTGAATTTATAAAAATAAATTAATATGAGAAAAAGGCAGGATACCCTGCTTTTTAAACATTAAAACACAGGTCGCAAAACCTGTGTTAATTTTTATTATTCAAAATAGAACGAGTGATTTCCTATTTTTATAGCAAATTCTTTATTGTTCGGGATCCATGCGTTAGTTGCAATGTCACGATTTAAAAAATATAAAACCTTATCTCCAACCACTTTGAATCCTTCAAGTGCTTTCTCTACAGCGTCCTTGGTTTCTTGAGATGGCTTATTCTTTATTGACCCATTATTAATTGGGGAGAACTGCCCTTTTTGTAAAATTACTTCTTTTACAGTATTAGGAAAATCATTACTTCTTACTCTATTAAAAACAACATTGGCAACTGCAATCTTTCCATTGAAAGATTCACCTTTTGCTTCTGCATGTACCAATCGTTCTAATAATTCTATTTCTTCATCAGTAATATTAATATCAATTTTTCTAGTTGAATTATTTCCCCTTGATACTGGCTCAACTCTATTAACAAGTTTAGGTTCTTGCTTGTAAGATGCGATTGATGCAAGTACTGGTAGAGTTTCAACATGTTTATCTTTTATACTATTAAACTCATCTAAATAATAAAGTTCTTTAACATCAACTGAAGTGTATGAATTGGTATCTACTTCAATTTTATCATTTACCTTAATTGTATTTGCAAAGGCCAGTCTAGAACATATTATTATAGACAAAATAAGGTTAATAGATATAAAAAATCTCTTTTTGTTAACTATTCGATATTTTTTCTTTCCTATTTTTAGCATACTATAAAAGCCTCCTTAAATTATAAAATACCTAGCATAGATTTAGAGGCTATTATATAAACTCATATTTTCTTATTTCAAATATTTAAACTCAAAAAAGAATATTGAAATTAATCAATATTCTTCTTTAGTTATTTATTCATTAGTCATATTGCCATTCTTGTCATACTTAACTACAATACCATCATTCCCACATTTATTTATCTATATTACTAATTCTATTTAGGCAAATCCTATTTATAATATGATGTGCATATAATGTTTGGTTATCTGAATAAAGGAGTTTATTTAGATCTTCTTCTTCAATATTAAGCCCTGTATTATACAGTAAATCTTCAAGATATAATTTTTTAGTTAATCTATCTTTAGTGCCTTGTATATTTGACATATTCATAAAAAAATAAGGTACTTCTTGAATTTTTTTTAATGACTGAATATTTACATCTTCATCAAAAACATAAATATATGCACCATTTAAGTCCTTAAAACTAATAATTGATTGTTTTATTAAATCTGGATTATGATAACCTATATAAATGAAGTTTTGAATATTATCATCTATGAATTCAACATTTATTGTTATTTCAACTTCTTCAGTAACATTAACTGGTATGTAGAAACGATGATTTTCATATTTTACACCAAGATTCATTAAATCCTTAAATGTATCCTTGGTAAAATATCCTTTTAGAATATATAAGTCATCATTATATCTTATTGCTTTCATATATTCACCCCTTTTTTATTCTGATTAACCCCTAATGTCAGGGGATTAACCAGATAGATTTATACCTAGACTTAATATAGCATTAGAAGGTATTTTAATCTCTTTTTGCTTTTCTTCTTTATTCTCTTTATTGTTGTTTTCAATAAAGGATTTTATGTTTTTATTATTCTCTTTTGCCTTAATAGGGTTAGAGATATTAATCGTTTGATTATTTTCTTCAGTAGCCACCTCTTTATTATTAATATCCACTAAAGAATCATTATTTAAAGGTTGTGACTTAGCATTTTCTTCAAGCAATTTGATAAGATCATAAATATCAACATCATATTTCTCAACTAATTTAGAAAATATGATTAGATCTATATTCTTATCTTTCATGCTCTTAAATGAAACAAGTAATTTACTAATAAATACATTGAATTCTTCCTTGTCGTACTGTTCATTATACCATTTCATTAAAGGCTTATACTTATCCCCTATTTGTATTGTTTTCTGCATTTAAATCACCCTTATAAATTTTGCAGTATACTTGCCGAAATTAAATAAAATCCAAAAGCATTTGCCATTCTTGGATTTTCAGGAATAGTCACATCCCATCCAGTATGCTGTTCAAAAAGACCTCTCAGAATATTTGCAAATACTTCATTGGCGACGCATCCTCCTGATAAAATTAATTCATCATAAGTATCTATCACTGATTCCCACTTTGATGCAACTTCATTTACTAAAAGATTCCCTTTCTCTTCAAAAGCCAATTTTACCTGTTCACTACAGTCTTTAAAACTACCCTTAACCTTAACTTCGCAAGTTTCAAGAGACTTTAATACTTCATCCTCTTTCTTCTTGGTCTTAAAGTTACTATCAATTAATTTTTTTGCAGTAGCAACGATTTCTACCATTGCAAATGTCGAGAAATTAATTTTATCTCCCTTTACAATATCCTTTCCTACATAACTAGATGCATCCGAGGTATTGAAACCAAAATCAATAATACCAAATTTTCTTTTCTTTAATTCGTCCCAAGACATTCCTTCTCCTAATTTTTTATTAATTACAGAAATAATTGTTCCCTTTGGCTGATTTTCTATATTAGCCTTAATAACACTTAGAGACTTATTAAATCTTTTAGATCCTACATAAAGTGTAAATTTATACGCATTTCCATCATTCATAATTTTTTTTGCGTATTCATCTTTAATTGCATCATGGTCATCTGTTGGCAGTCCAGTTGAAACCACAAGATCAGCCTCATTTACTTCATCTGTTGCCAATCCCATACCTGCCAAGAAAAGAATTGTTTCATTTTTTCCATCACGACTTCTTCTTAAATCTCTTTCAGCATATGTAGGTTCTACTTCAGCCACATAACTACCTACTAAGAAATACTCATTATCAACATGAAGAATGATTACACTCTTATCTCCTTTGTTGTTATTCATTAACTCGTTTGCTCTTTCTTCTGTGATTGGAGCCACAAGTGATTCTATATGACCAGAAACTAAATCTGACCAATATTTAGTTGCACCGAAACCTCTGTCAATTCCTACTGCTATTTTATGTTTAGCCATATATATTCCCCCTTTTTTTGTCTTTGTTTTATTAAATACTTTTAATTTATTACAATGTCATATTTTTATTGTGTTCTTATTATAGCGATTATTTTTACCTTTTCAATATTTCTTAATGTTTTTTTAAAATCAATCTTATCCTTATACAAACTCTCTCTGTACTAAATCAAGATTTTATTATTCTTGTGTTATGTTTAAAAAGGAAATTAGAAAAAATTCGACATCAAGTGTAACGAAAGAGGTGAATTAAATGGCAACTAGAAGTGTTTACGATAAGTGGAAGGAAATCAAAGATATAATTTTATCTACTCCTAACGTTAAAGTATTAGGTCGTAGTTTGTTTTCAATAGATGGCAAGTGCATTTATATCTATACAAGAAGTGATATCACTGTTAATACACTTAACTCAATTTTATCAGATATAAAAAAATATAAAAACTTTACAATGCCACTTTATATAGTAGTGGATAATGATAAGAAGATTGATGATTCATGTAAAAATTATTGCAACTTATTTAAAAATGATTTGAAATTGTATAAGATTAGCAAGTTTAATATACAGTAGCAAATTATATCTATTTGATTAATTAAAGAAGGAGTTGAGTTTTAAAACTTGATTTATTCATAAAACATTAATTATTTATAAAGGACATTAATTATTTTAGAGAGGTGAAAGTTAAATGAAGAAATTTATGAAGTTTTTTTCCAATAAAAAAGTAGGTGTTGCACTTGTTATAGTTTTTATTTTTATTAATGTATACATTACTACATCAATGTTTACAAGCAACCCTAAGAAACTAGAATATGTGAAATTTGAAGAAATGTTAAGTCATGGACAGGTCCAAGAAGTAATTCTTAATTTCTCTGCTCCAAAATTTACATTTACAGATATTCAAGGTAATAAATATATTACCGATAATCCAAGAATGGAAGGATTTAAGGCGTTGCTTCTGAAAAGTAATGTAGAGGTTACGGAAAATAATAGTAATCGTCTAATTTTAGACTTCGCAGTTGCTTTTCTTCCTTTTCCGATTTTTCTAGGATTCTTCTACTTTCTTTTCAAAAATTCCTTAAAAGGAGTTAGTGTAGTAAGCAATCAAAAACCTAAAAGAACTGTAAAATCTTCTATTAGATTCTGTGATATAGCAGGCAATGAGGAATCGAAGGAAGATATGATCTATTTGGTAGACTTCTTAAAAGAGCCTAAAAAATATAGAGATATGGGTGCTATACTTCCTAAAGGGGTTATTTTTTATGGCCCTCCGGGAACGGGTAAGACCTTAATGGCTAAAGCAATTGCAGGTGAAGCAGGGGTACCTTTTCATTATGCTTCGGGTTCAGACTTTGTTGAAATGTATGTAGGTGTAGGTGCTAAGAGAGTAAGGGAACTATTTGCAGAGGCTAAGAAAAATACTCCTTGTGTTGTATTTGTTGATGAAATAGATGCAATTGGTGGAAAAAGAGGTAGAGATTCTAACTCTGAAAGAGATCAGACTATAAATGCACTCCTTAATGAACTTGATGGATTTGATACTAGCCAAGGCATATTGGTTATAGCAGCAACAAACAGGCTTGATGATTTAGACGAAGCATTAGTAAGGCCGGGCAGGTTTGATCGACATATAGCCATTAATCTTCCTGATAAAGAAGATAGATTAAAAATCTTACATCTTCATGCGAAAGGAAAGACTTTTTCCAAAGATGTAGATTTTGAACAACTTGCTAAACTTACTATAGGTTTTGCAGGTGCAGGTCTTAAAACCCTATTAAATGAATCTGCTATTATTGCGGTTCAAAATAAGCATAGTGAAATTACAGCAAATGATGTTGATAAAGCCTTTTATAAAATTGTTATGAAGGGTGACGAAAAGAAAAATAGAAAAAATAGAGATAAATCCGAAATTGAACTTGTTGCTTGGCATGAAGCAGGACATGCAGTTATTGCTAAACTTGTCGCTAAAAAGTCTGTGCCTAAAGTCACAATCATACCTAGCACAAGTGGAGCAGGTGGAGTTACATTTATTCCTCCTGAAAAATTAGGACTGCACTCAAAAGAAGATTTAATAAATGATGTAATGATCAGTTACGGTGGCAGAGTTGGTGAATACTTACTTCTTGGTCACGAAGATAAGATTACAACTGGTGCAAGTAGTGATATTAGCAAAGCAACTGCCACTATTAAATCCATTATTAAATACTACGGTATGACGGATTCATTCGGCATGTTAAATCTTGATGATTTTGGATACAATGATGACAAGGCTATACTTGGAGAGGCTAAGAGAATGGCTAAAGACATCTATGATAAGACTCTTGAAATATTGAAAAATAATAAAGATATTTTAAAGTCAGTTGCAGATAAACTTATAGAAAAAGAAACTCTTGAAGAAAAAGAACTTGATCAGATACTATTTGGTAAGTCTTCTAAGAATGAAAAAACAATTGAAAATAAATAATATATCAAAGAGTCACTAAAAGTGACTCTTTTGTTATTTATCTTTTTTATTTGCATATTTGCAAAAGAAAATCAAATTTATATACTTGATAATCACTGTCTTAATTTTATATAATTTCATTCATTATAAGATATTAAAAAGTAAGGAGGTGGCCATCATGAACAAGATGGTTTCTATATTAATATGCTCTATACTTATGGCAAATACATCTACAATTGTCTTTGCGAATAATTTAAATACAAAACTACCAGATGTTCAGATTGAAAAATCTGATTTTGAACCATTAGATAATATGCCAGATCCTACCCAAAGTTTAAAGGAAGTATTTGACAATGCAGTTGAAGAACTCGTAAATCAAGGATTTGGAGAAAATAATTATCCTAATGGTTTCGGTGAATTAAATGCTCCAGAAGGTTTTGGCAAAAGTGCAGAGCAACTTTTTTCAGAAAAATATGGCGAACTTTGGTATAATCAACCAATGGATACCTCAAAATTGAAAGACAATATGAAAGGAAAACCCTCAGATTCAGAATTTAAAAATATCATCAATAATGCCAAAGCACAACATAGTTTAAATGATATTATATCCGAATATAAATCTGGATTTGATAGAAACATAGGTAGTTTTGAAAAATCTAAAGCAGCATGGAATGAGGCATCTTCTACATGGGCAAATATGTTGCCTTCAAAATCAGAACTATTAAATTATAAGCCTATTGATACAGATGCACTGGCTCAACAAATGGCTAATAAGCAAGGCGATGAAAGATGGAAGGCGACGTTTTATGGCTCAAAAGCCCCTATTAATCCTATTAAAGACTTGTTTGGATATTTCCAAGAGAAAGTAGGTGGGGCTGTAAATTCGGCAAAAGAATCATTAGGTTTGGACGTTATTGAGGATAAGTTTAAAAATAATTTTGTGACAGATTTAATTGATAAATATAAAGATTCAGAGGCTCGATTAGAAAAAGATATGTATAAAGAAGTCTATAGTAAATATTATGGAAAATCAGGACTATTGTCTGCATTTAATAAGAAAAATGTTGAGAAGGCTAGTGAAGTCAACAGAATCTTCAAAGAAAACGGAATATATGATACTACTTCAAGTTTAAGCGAATCGACTAAATTAAATGATCCAATTTATATGGGTAAATTAATTGAACAAAACAAAGACTTGTTGAAAAAAGAAAATCCAAAGTTATTTGGCGATATAGATACAACTATTCAAAAATACAAAGATGAAGCGGAAAAAAAGGGCCTGACTATAGGAGAATAAATTACATGAGCGAGTAGAATAAATCTACTCGCTTTCTATTATGATGACTCTTTTAAATTAATTCTTATAATTGTTTTTTCTTTAATTATATTACTTCTTCTAATTCTGTCATTACCAATTCATCTATCATATCATTATACCTTTTTTCTACATATATAACAGTAGGGTTTATTCTCCATACTGAAATAATATAATTATTATCAATAATATAAATATATTTGTGACCTTTAATAAGTTTAGTATTTTGATAATAGGTTCCCATACATACTACTCCATTTTTATATATATCTTTTTTAATATCCAATTCAATCATTGATATATCTGCATCTTTTGAAATCCTTTCTTTATATCTTGCCTTCGCATGATTTCTCATTTTTAATCCATTTATTGTAAATTGAGATATAATATCTCTAACTCTATCCCTTAACTCTAAATCTAAAATACACCTCTTTTCAGTGACAAATCTATCTTGGACTTTTTTAAATGATATACTACAATCTTCGATTTCTTCTTGATTTGTAGTCTTTATATTAATAATTACATTATTTTTAAGTAAATAGTAAAATCTTTTAGTTTTAATTATCATGCAGTTATCTATATAATTATCATACAAAACTATTCCATGGTAAACTACATCATCTACTAAAAACCTAAATAATTCAGACAGATTTTCTTCTGTTATGAATTTAGTAATCACTTTAATAGAAAGCCCTACTTTTTTAATGTAATTTTTTGCAGTTTCAATGCCTCCATATAAATCTAAAACTTTTAAATTCGTCAAATACTCTTGTTGCATAATATTTGCTATATCAACCTTATTATCTTTTTTACTCTGTGTTATCCCCTCAAGTTTTTCGTATATATCAAAGTTCTCCATTTTTAATATAGTATTTTTTATATTATAATTTATAATTTCATATTTACATTTTGTAGTCTCAATCGAAATTATTTCCTCTCCTCTATTGAATAGTTCAATTTCTTTAAGATTGCATCTTATGTCTTCAATTACTTTGTTTTTATCAATATTTACTCCTTCTAATAAGTATAACTGTTCTAAAAATACATCCTTTCTAAAAATTATTTTATCTTCCTTTATCTCATTATCTTCTAAAATAATAGCCTTACCTTTCTTGAATGTAATCGAATTATCTTTTATATCAATCCCCTTATCCTGAATAATTCCATTTATAGTTCTTTTCCTATAATTAATTAAAAACTTGATATCATAAAGTTTCATTGTAATAATTGCTTTTTCATCTTCTAATAATTGAATGTTTCCTGATTTTAAAAATATATCTATCACTTCGTAAATTTTTCGGATATTTTTATTTCTAAATTTATTTATAACATCCTGCGAAATTGTATATTTTTTATGTCTTATTGAAAATATCAATTCTTTTTCTGTAATAGCATTTTTAAATTTATCTTTTGATGTGTAGAGTTCTGAATCTTTATTACTTTTATTGATGTGAAATGATATTTCTCCATTGATAATGTCCTTTGTCTTTATCAATCCCACTGTACTTGGGTAATTGTTGTCTTTTCTATATATAATGTTTTTCTCAAGTAATTTATCTTTTTTTATTTTCTCACCAACCATTACTCTATCCTCCTTGGTTTTTTGTTTTAACATAACATATATTTCAAAACGCAAGGAAAATTTAAAAATAAAAACAGGCTACCTATCTTTTTAATTCCATAAGTAACCTGTTCTTCATTTTGAAAAATATTTAATTTTTACATACATTGACACTACGCTTCCGACTGATAAAATTGTGGCCAACAAGATGACAAAATCTAATGAAAAACTTTTCATCGGTATTCCTCCCTAAGCCTCTATATTAAAATATGTATTTTTATTGTATTTTTAATTATATTATAACACATGATTTTGGTTTATTCAATACATTGCAAGGCATATAATATGATGTTATTATTTGAATTTATCATTATCACAATTTATAATATTTTAGACCTAGAATAAGAAAAAAGAAAGGAGCATAATACTATGCAAAGAAAACACCTATACGCCTTACTATATTTGTTTGTTATATTTATAATATTATTTTACTCGTTTGTTTACTTTACTAATAAAGACTCTACAATAGATATAAACTATTCGATTATATCAGAGATTAGCGATTATAATGAAATTGATCAACATTATCGTGAAGCAGTAAAAGAAAGTATTAATTACTTTACACTAGATTCTATGAAAAAATTTAATGCTAAAAAACCCTTAATTCGCATAGATGCAATTAAATTATTTGACAAAATTGGTAGAGAAAACATCAAAAGTTATGGCAACACAACATCTGAACTTCCTTATTTTAATGACTTTAATTCTAACGATGCACATACGAACTCAATTAAAAGTCTCACCTCTCATATAAGTAAAAAGAAAGATTTTCCTAGTTATAATGATATATTAGGATACGAAATTAAGAAAAGTGAACCAATGACTCGTCTTGAATTTGTTCTTTTATTAAGTTCTTTTTTAGAACCTAAAAATGTTGGACATACATATAAGGATGTACCAGATAAATTTAAAAAACAGGTGGCAACAGTTAATGCTTATGGTATTATACAAACTTCAGATAACTTAATGGCTAATGATCCAGTGACCAGAGAACAAGCAGCACTTATGATTCATAGATTTAATCAATCCGTAGGAAAATAAAACCCTCATATTTTGAGGGTTCTTATTTTAAAGCATATAAAAACTTTTGAATAAATTTTACATTAGATCAAATAATTAAAGCCATTTTTTGATTTGCTTCCTTCTAATTTCTATAATGTTTAAAAATTAGATAGGAGGTTTTATTTTATGGATATTACATATATTATTTATTTTATCTTTGCATTTATGATGTTTTTTATATTAATCAGAGAAAGTATTATTGATATAAAAACTATGTATGTACCAGATAATATTGTATATGGTGCTTATGGCATATCTATCTGTTACATTATTATCCAAACAATCATACAGAAGGATTACAGTATATTTCTCAATGCTATTATAGGATTTGTTGTAGGTTTTGGGATTCCTTATTTTATTTCATATATGGTATATGTTATGAGAAAAATTAAGTCTAAATTCTTTAAAAAAAACTTAAAAGAAGTCTCCTCTGTTATTGAAACAGAATGTATCGAATCTACAGGCAAAAAATCTAATATTAAAAATTATATTTTCTATAGTATTATAGTACTGATTACAACTTTTATAGGATTAAATCAAGACACAATTAATTCAATTGTTTTTATTCTTATTGCTTTAATTATTATAACGGCTATTAGTTTGATCTATCATAAAACTAAAAAAATAGAATTTGTATTTTATAGTATTTCAATAGTTTCAATTATTCTAGTATCCTTATATTGGAATACAATGGAACAAGGTTTTTGGAAATATAGCATATTGTTTGCATCAGTGGGTTTTTTAATTGAAATAGGGTTAGGAAAGATATTAAGTAAATTCTATAATGTTGAAAAACTTATAGCGGAAGATAAAGAATACGAAGAACAGCACGAAGAAGTTATTTATGGTGGTATAGGTGGAGGCGATATATTAATATTTGGTGCATTAGGTATTATGTTTGGATTTAAAGCATTGATAGCAATACTAATATATTCTTGTTTTGCACAGTTATTAATTATATTATCTTATTATCTATTAAATGAAAACATAGGGGCTTATCTCCCTTTTGTACCGGGCATTGCCTTTGGGACACTCTTATTTATTTCAGGATATGATTTGCTCAATATTCAATCATTAATCTCTTTTATGTTTAGAATATTGGGGGTGTAATTAATGAAATTATATATAAATAGAAATCCTGTGATGGAAATAGACCTTGCAAATGATAGTTTAACGAGAATGAAGGGATTAATGTTCGTTAAAAATATTCAAAAAGGATTACTTATAAAGCCTACCAATTCAATTCATACTTTCTTCATGAAAGAGGCTATTGATGTAATTTATATTGATAAATATAGTAAAATAATCAAGATTACTCCTAATATGAAACCATGGAAGATAGGACCTATCGTTTGGAGTGCTAGAGCAGTATTAGAACTTCCAATTGGCACGATCAATAAGTATAGAATCAAAACTGGAGATTCAGTAGAGTTTTTATAGAGTAGTGTAAACTACTCTTTTTGATTATTTTATTGTAAAATACGCCAAACTATATTAACATGGTATTAATAAAATTATTTAAATAAGATTCAGATAATTCATTTAAAGTGTTGCTTTAAAAGATTTGATTTCATTTACGAACATATAGTATGTTAATATTGTTTAAATAAGTGGAATTTAATATATAGGAGGGGTATTTTGGTGTACGTAAAAACAACAAAAGAGGATAACTTTATGGATCTTTTTATATCGTATATTAATTATATGAAAGAAAATGAGTTATTCATATCAACATCTGATAATTTTATAAGAAAATCGGAGATCCAAGCGTTAAGAGAAGATTTGTTGAAAAAGTGTAAATCGTTAGATGAGGTCAAGAAACATCGAAAAGTAATATTAGAAAATCCATGGGTTGATATATTCCCAATTATACTTGGGTATCATCCCGATTATTTTAAGCATTATTTTTCAGATACTACGATTAGAAATTATTTTAAAGAATATATAATAGGAAAATTATTAAACATCATGAAAACTATCAATGATGTTAATGAAGAAAATGTATTAAATTATACTTTTTTAGATACGAAAGATAGTGGAGATGGTAATTTCATAATTACTAAATATTTGTTTGCAAAAAATTATTATAAAGGCATAAAACTTACTGAACCTATTTTAGCAAAAGAAATATATAATGAGGCTGCTGATGGATATAAAATTTATATGTTTCAACAAGGCTATGCGATAGGGATAAATAGTTATTCAGATGTATTTTTTCAATTAAATACAGACAATGGAAAAATATTCTTAATGAAAAAGATAATGGAGAACATAGAGATTGATGATGAAAAACCAGAGATAAAAATTAAACCCTTACTTAAATTCAAAGATGACATATTAAAAATATTTGAACAGTCTATTCTATTAGAAAATAAAACATTGATATACTCTTTAGGTGAAGAAATAGAATATTTAATAACATTTACATCTATACCTGAAGTAGTAGAATTTAAAAAACAAGTTGTGCAGTTATTAGACAAATACAGTCATATTCCAGTGATAAAAGAATATAAAGAAACCATATATTATTAGAACCTTTATCTAAAATATAGAATTGTAATGGTCTTATATTTTTAAAATTATTCAGTTTATTAAAAAAGAGATGATGACTAAATTAATTGTCATGATCTCTTTTTTATTATTGATTATCTTAATAGGTTAATAATTAAGTTTCTATTAAAGTTTAAATGCTGTGCCATCATTGCAGCATTTACATCCATAAGTATTTGACTTTTAGTTATACTCATAATTTCTTTGGCCATATTTACATCTTGTATCTTCGACAAAGCATTGAGTTTAATCATTTCATTTGATTGTTGAAATCTCAATCTTCCTTCTAATAACTTTTCCTGTATACCTAAATAACTTCTCAAATTTGAAATAGGCTTCAGTATCTTTTCATCAATCTTATCAGAATCCTTTAATAAATCAACAATATCTTCAGAAGTAGTTTTTTTCATATTTGTACTATTTAATAAAACTTCTTGTGTAGATGTATTTTCTTCATGCTGTTTCATAGAATTATTATGCTTATATTCATTTACTACTACATTTTTACCTACTAGTTCATCATTTGTAATGCTATTTAGTATTTTACCAATAGATTCATACCCTGTGTTATCACTATTCTTTATTTTATTAGTTTTTATATTATTATTCTGTCTTTGATTAGTTTCTTCTAATTTATGTGAATTTAGACCATTGTTCGCATTATTTCTATTAACCAAAATAGTTTTATTCTCGTAAGTATCAGAGTTATTTCTAGTTTCATTATCTTTGTTTCCATTATTATTTTTTACAAGTCCCTCGTATTCATTATCCTTAAAACTTCCTTGATATTCAATTTCGCCTTGTTCATTATAAAGTGTTCCATATCCATCATATTTCCCGTCTTTAAAAGAACCCTGATATTTAATTTTTCCATTTTCATAATATAATGTTCCATATTTATCAAATTGGTTATCTTTAAAATCCCCTTCATAAGCCAATCTGCCTGTGTTTGGATTATATACTTTTCCATATTTGTCATAGTTCCCTTTTTTAAAATTGCCTTCATAAATTAGTTCTCCTGTGTCATTATACCATTTTCCAAATCCATCAAATTTTCCATTCTTAATATTACCCTCATAAATTTTAATCCCATCTTCATTATAGAGTTTATGCCATCCATCAGATACATCGAGTGTCATATTTGGAGGTAATATAATTCCACTATTTGTGTTCTCTGAAGGTTCTTTTATATCAGTATCGTTATCATCTGAAGGAGGGTCTTTACTATCCACTGGTGGCTTTTCTTTATCTGTAGGAGGCAATTCATTATCTATGTCAGTGTCTTCATCTGTTGGGTTAGTAGGAGTATTTATATCTTTATCTGGATCGGTATCAATTTGCTCGTTATCTCCAGAATCATCTCTTGTGTTATTAATATCATCAAGAAATTTTTTAATATCACTTAAATTGTTTTTTCCCATATCTATATCTAAATAATCTCCTGAATTGGGTCCAGTTTGAATTCTAAAACAATTTTGTTCAAATATTTTTATTCTATTGAATTCTGTATGCTCTATAGTATGACTTATTTCTTTTATAAGTTCATAAGCCTCATTTTTAATACTTTCTTTTTCTTCTGCATTTATGTTGTTTGACTGATATTTCGTTGCTAATTCTCTCAAGTTATTCCCTAATTCCTCGATTCTCTCCAATGAATTATCTGCTACTTGAATCATCGAGATACTGTCTTGGATATTCTTTTGTGCTTGCTGACTTCCCCTTATTTGAGATTCATATCTGCTAATTTTAAGAATATCTGGCGGACTATCTGCTGCTCTATTTACTTGTTTACCAGTTGATATCTTTTCCATACTAGAGGATATTTGTTTCCCCTGCACTTTCATATTGTATGAAAACATCATCGCAGTGTTTGTTAAATCTCCAATTCTCATATATACCACTCCTTTATGTATCACTGTCTTATTGTTGTTGCATATTAATGAAAGATATTTTTCTATGTCAAGTATTTTTTGATGGGTAAGATATTTTATAAAATAAAAATTCAGGAGCATTTCTCCTGAATTTCATAAATAAAACTATTTTTTTGGAATTAGAATAACTTGACCGGGATAGATATTTCCAGAACTTAGGTTATTGTCCTCCTTAATTCTATCAATAATGGCTCTAGTATCTAATTCATTTTGAAATGAAGTATTTGAAGCAATAGTCCAAAGGGTATCCCCTTTTTTTACACAATACTCAACAAGTTTAGCATTTTGAAATTCATTTTGGTTTGCACGAACTTCAAATGATCTAAATGAAATTGCTGATATAGATGCAATTGTTAAGACAAGTATAACTATCGCTCTAAAAAATTTAAATTTGTTATGTAGTTTTATCCTTTTTTTCATAAATAAAAACCTCCAGTATATGTTATGGAAGTATATTAAAGAATCATATAAATACATTTCAAGTTTTTTAATAAAAATAAGGAGGCTTAATTAAGCCCCCTTATTTTAAATTGCAAGTGAAAAAACATCATAATTTATATCAGGATTTGAATTTTTCAATTGTTTTAGTAGTTTGTAAACATTGTTATTTATTATCTTTTGTTTATTTATAGCAACTAAATAAACATTATATGCATCTGTATAAAAATTTGTTTTATTTACATCAACAGGTTTTATTTCTTCAAACCTCAATGCTCTAGCATCTTGAGAATATAACATTAAATCATTATAGCCCGCTCCTTGTACAGCAAAATCAAGATCGTATCTATTAATTATATCTTCCACCATTTTAATATAAAGTTTAGTTATCTGATCATTAAATCTTGTATAATTTAGATGTATTTCGACATTATCTAGCACAAGACAATTATATTCTTCATTAATCCAAAGTACAGAATTTCCAATTATCCTGTCCTTATAATAAACATTAAATATTCCAAATCCCTTTTCCAATGCATAAGTTTTAGCATTACTCTCTCCAAATGACATACAACAAACTGATGCATCTCCTGCAATGAGAAACTCAGGAGAACACTTTCTCTCTATCTTCGCATATAATTTATCTAACTGAAATAATTCTCTAGGAACCTCTATATTCCTTTGATAAACTTCATTTAATATTTTTTCTACATTTTCAGCAGGAATATTTCCTGCGATTATATCTTGAACATTTTGAATTTTATTAAGTGCAGTAAATAGTTTAAATGGATTTTTAGCAAGAGCATTTTTACCCCTATTACCTAAACATTTCTTTGCAAAAACGCCTATTTCACTTCTATCCATATCATAATAGGTTTCTTCAAACAATCCCAAAGAATTACCTTTAATCATATCAATTGTTTTATTTCCAAATGTATTAAATAATGTTGGAATATTGATATTGTCATTATATCTTCTCATCCTTTCAATAAATTCATTAAGTTTTTTGTGTAATTTAACAGAAATTTTCTTTCTTTTTAGCCATTTTGTTTCAGCATTAAATACTGCTTCATTAACGATTTCATCAATTGAAAGATCCTTTCTGATATTTTTACTAATTGTCTTTCTAAGGTAATCAATATCAATATCTTTTTTGTTTTCAACCATTAAACTTTTAATCTTAGCATTAATCTTATTAATCTGGTTAAGAGATTTTGTAAGAATTACTCTATATGCACCTTCAGTTAAAATTTGTCTTGAGAAATTATTAAATAATTCATCAATTGGATAATACCAATCGTGAATTGTTTGTATCATTTCATGTTTTTTTCGATTTAAATCTCCTTCACATTTTTGAGAAGCCTCTCTAGCCTTTTGAGATACCCTATGGAAAAAATCTAAAGCCTCTTTTTCTCCAATAAATTTCCTAATTTTAATAAGGCCTTTAAACATAAAACTATCTTTAGCAGTGTATTCATCGAAATCATACTCATTAATTCCCATTTCAATTATTTTAGTACAAAATTTATGTTTATTTACATATGAATCAAATAAATTACTATATACTCTCGGAATAGCCTCATAAACATTGCCATCAGCATATAATTCAAATACTTTATCCCCATATTTATCATAAACATACATTTCGGTAGCATTGCTTTGTTTTTCTTTATAATATTCAATAATGTGCTTTTTAAGGATATGTCTAAAAAATGTTATAGTATTATCATAATATTTATCGTCAAGAGTAATATGTCTATACCATCTAATATTAATTCTATCATTGGATCTTTCATCTTTTATAAACCCATAGGTCTCATGTAATTGCCTTGCATCTTCAAGTGAGTCAAATTGTTTCCAATAATTAGTACTATCATCAATTATTCGTCCTTTGTATCCTGTCTTTTCTAATGATTCTTTAAACTTTTTAGGTTTTTTTCCAAATAAGGTTTTCTCATATACAACCAAAACATTGTATTCTCTCCCTAATGTATTTAAGAACTCAAGATTTTTCTCATTAATCCTTCTTAGCATCATATTTTTATGTGAAACTATACTATCAATACAAAAACTTCTTTTTTCTTCCCATCTTCCATCTAAGAGAAGATCATAGAAGATTTTGCGTAAATTAGCACATTCTTTTGTTCCTTCATATATCTGCACCATAATTCTATACTTTATATCGTATGGATATTTTTGATCAGTCCTTATACATAAATCAACATACAAATCATATAATCTCGTTTTTTTATTAAATTGTGCATCTATCTTAGTAATCACAGGATTTATCTGTTCTTCTATTTTCAAGCAAAGTTTATAAAGTTTTTCATTTACAGCAAACTTGATCCCTTTATAATTACCTGATTCTTTAACCTTATATGGAAACATAAGCATTAAAATAAACAATGCTCTCTTTGTCTTACAAGCCATATGTTTAACAATTAAATCTCTTTTTCTTTTATAATAAGTCTTTTTTTCTTTTTCTTTGTTTTTGTCTCCATTTGCAATAATAAAACCAACTAATTCTTTATTGCTATAGACTCCAAATGAGCAATTATCTTTATTATTTAACATAGTTAAATATTCTTCTTCAGTAAATTGCATATTTCCTCCTGAAATTTCTCGTTCTAACTTTATAACCTCTTGTAATTGTTTTTCATTTATATGTCTTAAAAACATTCATATTCAACTCCTTCTAATTTATGTAATTTAAATACCTTAATATGTTTTGTGATATTTTAAGTAATGTATATAATGGTTTCAAGAAAAACTTCTTTTAACATAACATTTATATATAAAACAAACCTCCTGCAAAAGCGGAGGTTTACTTTATATTTAATAGAGATAAATTAAAACTCAAAGAGTGTTTGAAAATAAAACTCTTATATCTTTCAATATCCTTTTGTGTAAAATTATACATTTTTTTAAGGTTTGAAAAAATAGTATCATAAGTTACAAAATCATTATTCTCATATATACATGTAAGTATTTTATATTTAGGATTTGATATTTTTTTAAAATTTAATCTAAATAAAACATCGTACCCATCTTCACCATGATAATATTTTGGCATTTTAATATCCTTAATAAAATTAATAGCCTCCTTGAATTTTCTACTAATATTTTTTAATAACTTATAACTATTACTTCTTAATTCTGCTGCAAATATAGAATCAGAATCTATATTATTAAATGCTACTAATAGCAATGTCATAAGTTCTAAAGGCTTCATACAGACTAAATCTGATATATAATAAGAACTACCGTCCTTATAGATAATAACATACCCTATTAATTTGTTGTCCTTGAATACTCCACAAGAATAGTTTTCATAAGTTTTAAAATCATGTAGATAATCATAATATCCCAGACGAAATTCTTCAGGGTAGATTTCACTCTCAAGTTTTGAAACACTATTTAAATCTTTTATATTTAGTTTTCTAACTTTCATTAAATAACCTCCTTTAAAGCAAATAATATCCCTAAGATTTGAGTTATATTTTAAATAAATTATTTTGCATGTTTCAAGAATAAACTACATTAAAGTATTTCTATTTTAATATAACTGTCTATCCGGTTTCACAATGTATACAAGAGCCTCCACAACATCTTCTTCTTCAAGCATATAAAATTCATTTTTTATATCTTCAAGTGTCTTTTCGCTTATCTCTTGACCATTAGAAAGTATTTTAAGGATATTTTTAGACAATATAGACATATACCACTCTCTATCCGTAAATCGTTCTTTGATTTCGTTTATGGCATCCATAGCATCTAAGTGGTGATAGAATTCATCTTCTTCACCCACAACTTCCCCGTTATGATTTTTAACTATTTCTTCATATAAATCTTCTATACCTAATTTTTTAACTAATATAGAAAAATCAACATTTCTATAGACGATATAATAAGTTACTGATTTAGGTAATAAATCTAATTTTTCATCATAATAACTTCTTTCTGCATCTACTTCATAATTGAATAAATCTATATTCATATAGCATCACCTACCATTTCTTATTATAGGGTACACCTCTTAAGCCTAAATCACTAATAACTTTATTGACTATCATGCCAACATGCCCCACACTTTTTTTATTAAAACCGATACTGTCGGTTAATGTTTAAAGAAAAATTAAAAATAATTAAAGTTGCTTTATAATAATTTAACCTTAGTTATTTGATATTTCAAATTATAAACCTATATTTTATATTAAATAAAGAGTAACATCTAATAAAAATATAACACCTACTATTTAATATATATGTTTATAGTAGACTTGCTCTATGTGCTGAGTTTACAAGCATCACACTAATTTCTAAACGACAAAAATAATTTTCTTGATATATAATTAAATGATTTTTTAATATCTATCTATATTTATTAGCATTGATTTATTCAAGGAGGTATTTAGATGTTAGATAGAATTAAATTTTTTAGCAATGGTAACAGGATGTCAGTAAAGATATCTTCAGATAAAATTAAAGGTGGTTATAAATATAGACAAGGGAAAGGAAGAAAAGTGAACAGAAATAAAGGTAATGACAAAGATGAATACCCTATTATTGTTACTTTTGATTTTCTTGAAACATTTTTAGATTTAAACAACATAGATTCTAAAACTGTTGAGATAGATCCTGACAGTATAGATGAATTCTATGGATTTGATAATTGGGGTAAATTAGTCACATTTAGAACTCCTACCCCTAAATGGATTGACCTGTGGTGGGGCTATGATTGCCCCACTTTGTACCGTTTCACAGTGAATAAAGAAAGAAGAAAAAACTGGGTTGGATTAAATCTTATATGTTTTCAAAATCAACTTTTAGAATGGTCTTATACAGGGACTTATGTTGATGAAGATATTACAAAAAAAGAAGTAGAATTTTTCACTAAAGGTCATGAACAAACTCATATTTCAAATGAAATGTGGAAAGTAATAGAGGCCAAAGAATTAAAAAAATCTGAAATAGAATTTTTAAAAAAGGAAGTTGCTGCTTATGAAGAAAAAATACAAAAGGTTATAGATGACCATACAGGAGAAATCATAACCTATGTAGGAGGCTTAAATAATGGTTTGTTTGGTTGGCTTGATATTCATACTCAAAATAAACAATACAATGATCAAAAGGGCCTATTAAAGAACACAGAGCATAGTAAAAATAGAAGCCCACATTTGAATCTTAAACTTCCGATCAATAGCCCCATATTAAGTGTACAAGAAAAACAGTTTAAAATAATTAGAACTCTTGTTCAAAGAGAATTAGGAGAAGAATTGTATCACAGCACTATACTAGATTAATCATATGTTATGTTTAAAAGACCGAGGAGAACTTCGGTCTTTTGTAACTATTCAAAGAGTGAAAATATTTAATAAAGGAGGAGGATTAAAATATGAAAATGAATATTACTAAGTTAAATGATATTGAGTTAGGTGAGATTACCAATTCTTGTGATAATGGATATAAGCCTGTCTTTGGAGAAGTAAGGGGAAGTGAAGTAAAAATTCTATTAGACCAAAGTTTGCAATCTACCTCTACAAAAATCTCAATAATGAGTTTAAATAATAAATTAAAAGCATTGGAGTCTTTTAAAAAGTCAAAACATAATGTGTAATAGAAGAATTTGTTTTATATATTTTGTTAAGGTCAAAATTTCTTATTAATAATTTGATTTATATTTTCATCAAGTTATAATGCAGATATTAAATTAAAAGGAGGAATACTTATGAAAATAAATTCAACTCAAATGACATCAAATACATATCAAAGTCAAATGATTTCAAAGAAAATAGACAAAAATGGTGATGATGCTATGAAGCCAGAACAAAACAATGTATCTACTAAAAATTCTAATTCTAATATTAAACAATCAAAAATTCAATCTAACGACAATAAGGTACAAGCCCAAAGAGAACATATTCAACAAAAGGTGGTTGATAAAAAAATCCAAGAGCATGTGAACCCTATAGCATCAGATCAAGTTCAAACTACTAAATCACAACCTGCTACATATAATAGACAGGCTCAAACTAAACCTATAGAACAAAAAACCAGCACATCTATTGATGTAACAGTATAAAGACCACACTCCCTTTAAACCGGGAGTCTTTTACTATCGAGTAAGGGAGGGTTATGTATGAATATATTATGTATGGCCGATCTACATGCTCCGAATAAGAATCAAATAGAATCAATTTGTTCATTTTCTAGTAGCGTAGATATGGTTCTTTGGTTAGGTGATAACGATGAATTTGCTATTGAGGAGATTTCAAAAAAATTTCGAGACAAACTTCATGTTGGTATATTAGGCAATCATGACTTATATGATAATTTAGAACCTAATGGTATAATTAATGCTAACAAAAATCATATTCAAAAAAATGAAATAAGCATAATTGGGTTAGAAGGTTCTATAAAGTATAAAGAAATTGACAATGATTCTAAATTTCCTAGTTATTCCCAAGGGGAGTCCTTAATTCTGTCAGAAAGACTACCTTATGCAGATATAATAATATCTCACACAAGTCCTTATGGAATCCATGAAATTGATTCAGATGTTCATAGAGGATTATATGGTATACTTAATTTTATACAAAGACATAACCCTAAGTACAGCATACATGGCCATCAACACATAAATAAGGTTTCCATTATGGAGAATAATACTATAGTCATTGGAATATATGGAGCATCAATTTTAAAATATAGGACTGGCGAGTTAATAAAAATCGTTTAAAAAAGACGAATGAATCTGATTAAAATGGAGGGGTTGAAATGTCTTTTGGACCTATTATGTCAATATTTAAATGCAAAAAATGTGAAAATGAGTATGAGGCAGATGTTCAAACATTAGCACCTAAAACCCATAAATGCCCTAAATGCGGAGAAATAAATGGTAGAGAACAAAATACACGTAGGAATAAGTATGGGTGGGAGACTCCATCAAAATAAAAAGACAGGGAAACCTGTCTTTTTATCATGCTGTTTTTATTAAAATATTTAATTCTTTCCCTGTTATCTTCTTCATTTTATCTTTTAAATCATCTATATCTAAATTATTTTTTTCTGATGCCATAATTATAAAGGCATCTTTTTTTGTATATATCGTGGCATTAACAAGTGCTTTTATTTTGTCATCATCGTCATAAGATTTAATAAGGTCAATTTTGTTAATCAGATAATCATTGTGGTCTATCTCATCAATATTAATAGAACTCTCTTTTTTTACTTCGCTACTTATTTTTTTAGAACCTTCTTCTTTAGTTTTAGATGGTTCATCAGTAGTTACTTCAGCATTTATTATCTGCGATAACTGTAGAACTGCAACATCCATCAGTATCTTTTGATTATCGGAATTCATCATTGATTTCTGAAGATTTGATAATTCATTGATAGCAGTATAACAGTCTATAGGATTTAATTTAACTCCTTTTAATTGTGTGATATCAATATCAAATAATATATTATTATCTGTAGTTTGAAGAATCATAACGTTTCTCATTACTTGCAACATATCTATTGCAAGTTGAAGCATATCCTTCCCTTTGTTATACAGATCAGTTATAGTCTCCATTGCTTCAAGAGGTTTTTTATTAAAAATATTCAACATTATATCTTGTACCGTATATATGTCTACCAAACCTAATACGTCACTAATATTCTTATAAGTAAGTTCACCATAAGAAATGCACTTTTCGAACATACTTAATGCATCCCTCATGCTGCCATTAACAATTTTAGAAATAAGTTTTAAACCTTCTTCCTCATATTTAAGGTCTTTTTCTAAACAGATAAAATCAAGATTTTCATATATCTCTTTCGTTGCTATTCTATTAAAGTCTAATCTAATACATCGTGATTTAATAGTTTTAGGAACTTTATCGACTTCTGTAGTACAAAGAATAAACATTACATATTTAGGAGTTTCCTCAATTGTTTTAAGCAGAGCATTGAAGGCTACTTTTGAAAGCATGTGAACCTCGTCTATAATATAAACCTTTTTCTTTCTTTGAGGTCCATATACAAGTTCTTCTTGAATTTTTCTTACGTCATCCACACTGTTATTACTTGCACCGTCTATTTCTTTAATATCATAATTATTGCCTTTCTCATAATCAATACAACTTTTACATTGATTGCAAGGATTTCCATCTTGGGGTGCCTCACAGTTTACGGCTTTTCCAACCACTCTTGCAGTTGTGGTTTTTCCTGAACCATGCAATCCTACCATTAATAAATTAGGCATTTTGCCATCATTATTTTGATACTTTACAACTAAATTCCTAGCAACCGTAACAGATACTTCTTGGCCTAAAATTTGATCAAATATCTGCGGTCTAAATTCATTATATATCATATTAAAATACCTCCCATTATTAACTAAATTAAACCTGACACATTTATGAAATCATGCTAATCAATTTCTACTATAAAAATCAAGTATTAAGATTTATGAGATACTTTACCCCTTGTGCAATTATTCTTCCTATTGCAGTCAGTATCATAAAATTAAAAAATATAGTAACAATCCAAAAATATAATAAATTTACATCTTCATATTTATGATATTGTGAAAATGATGTTATCATATGTACTATCATACCTAAAGTTGATGTTATTAATAAGCATACGGTCATACTACCTCCTCCTTATTGGAATCAACACTTTTATTTAACATAACACAAAAAACAAATATACCTTGCAGATTAACCTGCAAGGTATATTTCTTAGAATGCATCAAGTGAATCCTTATCATATTTTACTTCCCTTACTAGAAAATAATAAATAAGGTTTAAAAGGCTTTGTGGCTCTTTTACTTCCTCTAAAAATATTAAGTCATTATTCATTAAAAAACTAATATATTGTTCTTTATATGATAATTGTTTTCCATTGTAAATTGAGCAAGTTATAGGAATATTTTTATTCTTCCCTAAGTCATCAAACTCATGTAGCAAATCTACCAGTCTTTTTTGAGTAACCCATATGTCAAGTAAAATCATTGTTTTTTGAAATAAGGGTTCTTCAAATACTTCTGGCTTTATAGATCCTAATTTATCTAAAAAAATATCATGTAATAAAAATTTATAATTCATACGATCTCACCTACCTTATAATATTTAAAAAATATTTTATAGATGATAGATACGTGATTCAAGTATTTTTAATAAGATAAAATATTATTTGATTCATTATTGTGATTTATATGTAATTTTTTCAAAATTATATAGAAAATTTTTCTAGGATATGATACATTAATATAAGTTATATTGTAGAATCTTGTAGAATTGTCAAGCAATTTATATCTTAGAGGTGAGGCTATGGGGTTATCAATAGTGGAGCAAGATGTAATTTTGAAGTGTATAGATGAACTGGAAGAATTTGAAGTAAAAATAGATTTGTGTTGCATAACAATAGAAGAACTTCATCATGAAAACGATGCCATTCATGGTAACAAATTTGTTCGCTATAAAAGATTGTCAGAACTAATAAATTCATTTTTTGCAGTTTTAAATGATAAAGATATTAATACAGAAGAAAAAACAATAAACAAAATCTTCCTGTTCAGAAAAAAATATCTATAATTTAATATACTTCTTGTACAAAATTCTATTCATAAACATGAATAGAATTTTTACATTTAAAGAACCTCTATGCTACATAGAGGTTCTGAAATGATACCTTCTAATTATCTAAATCCAAGTTTTGAAACTTTTTGTTATATTTTTCAATAGTTTGATTTGCCTTAATTAATTTATCTGCCAGATCTTTCTTTTCAATTTCTAATTGCTTAATCGTATTTTGGAGTTTTGCAATTTCTTTATCTTTATCATCATACTGTTGGACTTCTTTTAATATGTTTAATATCTGCTCTGCCTTTGATAGATTTATTTTCCCAATTTGCTCCATAAGATTATCTGTTTCTTCAATTTCATCTTTTCTTTTATTTAGTTGATAATAGTGACTGGCTATTGCCTGTGGATTTCTATCTAATCTTGTTGCTAATTCTTCAAACAGATCAACCTTGTTTTTATCCTTTTCATTTTGAGAAATATAATTCATTAAATATTCATCTTCTTCAATGGTCCATGGTTTAAATCCATAATCTTTATTTTTGAATTTTTGGGTTTTTAAGATTTGATAATAGTGGGTCCTAACTTGTTCTTTATCATAAATTGGATATTTGCTTGAAAACTGTTCTGCCAAAAATGAAATCTGCATACCCTGTTTTTTGCCTTCATCCATAAAGTTTATTAATTCTTCATCTATTTCTTCAGACCATATTCTAACATTAGCCATAACAAACCTCCTTTATTTTTGTCAACATCTTATTCCAATTTATATGAATAATTAGAATTGAAAGTAATAAATCCGAAAACATACATAAATTAATTTCCTTAATATTTTAATATAACATATAAATATTAAAACATAAATTATATATTTGTATTTTTAATTTTTTTCATATATATATATACGTGAGTGTTAAATATTTTGAGGGATATTTTATTTTTTAATAAAAAATACTCTTGTTAAAGAATAAACCGTTTTTTTGTTTTTAATGTATTTTTTGTGTTTTTCTAAACTTAACTTAACATAAATATTGCTTATAGTCAAGATTGTTGTTTTTGTTTGATTAATTATTTTTGTTCTTAAACTAAAAATACAAATAATTTAGATTTTTTTTAAAAAAAATACATCTATCACAAAAGACATCCGCATTGTCATGATCAGATGTCTTTTGTATTTTTATTTTTTTAAAATGAAAAGAAACCTTTCTTCCATTGATTAATGTTTTCATCACATGATTTAAGAATATAATCTTCTCCATTGTCAGTATAAAGAAGTCCTTCTTCTACCAAAAGATTTAGGATTAAAAAAGGAATTCTTTTGGTAGCAACCTTTGTTTTATATATTTTATAAATATCCGAGAATAAAATTTCGATTATCTCTTTATGTGTTATTTCTCCCTCAATAGATACTATATCAAATATAATATCTACGTATTGTTTAAAAAGTTCTATTTTAATAACATAATTCAAAATCTTACCTTTTAAACTTATTGAGTTAATTAGGATATTCTCTCCTCCTGCAAAATCAAATGATGTGTTTTGCATCAAAGTAGTATGAAATCCTGTTATTTTTTGATGCCTTCTTCCCATTTGATCACCTCTTTACAATTGTCTTTTAAATATTTTATTAGGCAAGGTAATAAATGCTTACTAATACCGTTAATGTTTAAATAACCCTTGTTAGTAAAAATCACTTCATTTTCATTAGTAGAATCCCAAATAACATTAAATCCTTCTATATTAATGCTAGAAAATAATATGTTAAATTTGCCCTCTACCAATTCTCCTTCCGATCTTAACACAATTTCATTACCGTTAATTCTATTAATCTTAGAGATTATTTCGCCCTCTATTAATGAATGATTAAGATGGAGTACTCCATCAAATTCTGAAACTAACAAACTTGCATTTACTCCATTAAAATATAGATAATCATACTTTTCTTTAATGCCTATCTTATATTTCTGTTTTTGTGTAGGAATTACATTAATACAAATGTTTATTTCACTCTTCTTAGGTGAATAATCAGAAAAAACTCTTTCTATGAGGGATCTTAATCGTATATCTTTTATAGTTTTATATATAAGAAATATTTCTTCTATGTCCTCGATATTTTTTAATTCATACATTTCGTTTTCTAAACATTCGACAATTATATCAGGCATACCTTCAACAAACCATTCTTCAATAAAACCAATAATCTCTAGAATCCCATAGCGTTCAATGAAATACTTCGTTAAATGTTCCTTATATTTTTCATCGAAGAAATAAGATAAACAAGGATACAATTCCTGAAAATGTATCTTCTCTTTTTCTATTAAAGATATTGTGTTTGAATCTACTTTCGATAATTCCATGGATTTCTTGATTTCTTTTATAATTCCATTTCTTTTTTTTAGTGCTACTATTAAAGATATATTTGGCTTAAACATATCAAAACATAGGTTTTTATAATCAGATATAATATCTAAATTGTCTTTGTATAAAGTCTGAATATATCTCCTCTTAACGTTCGGACTGTAATAAGCAAAAGTTAAAAATATATAGAGATCTATTCTTCCTTTGATGGTCTTTTTCAAAATTTCATAGGATTTATCAGATAGTCCAATAGTGCAAAGCATATAAGATACTATAAAGATATTAGGCCTTGTTTTATATATCTCATCAAGAATTTCGTCATAATCTGCTAACTCTATTAATTTAGCCAATGGCTTTAGTGCTTCTATATATTCTTCTATTGTAGGCTGATTATAAGGAAAATACATTGTATTATTAAATATTCCATATCGAATATAGTTTTTAATTTCAATCTTCATGGCAATCCCCCCCATATTTTTATATATCTTAAAGTATACTTTTAGTTATTTTCAAGTGAAATTACGTATTAAAAATATGTGTTATATTAAAAACAATAATTATATGGGAGGCCAACTAAAAATGTTTGATGATATAAATAAAATCGTACTTACTGGTAGGCTTACGCATCCACCTAGAACTGGTATGGGAAAGATTAAGTATGCTTTTTACTCTATAGCAGTAAACAAACAATATAAAGACCATAAAAAGACAACATATGTTAATGTAGCAGCGTTTGGCAATAATGCTGATTATGTTGAACATAATTTAAATAAGGGAAATAAAGTTAAAATTGTAGGAGAACTATCTACTGATTCCAATGGAGAACTAATGGTTGTCGCAGAAAACCAAGAACTTAAAGAATGCCCTAAAAATGATGAACCTTTTTGATTGGTTGATTTTTATAATTTTATTAGTTAAAACAATAAAAGCATTGAGGATTACTCAATGCTTTATTTTTACATATATCTTTCTGCTAATTCTGCCAATGGGCTTCTTTCTACTTGTTTTAATGAAATATGCCCTGTTATATCAAAAGGTTTCATTTTATCTATTGTATATACTAGTCCGTTTGATTTTGAATCTACTAAAATATTATCTATCTGATTATCACTAGGATCTCCTGTGAATACAAATTTTGCATCATGACCTGCACGAGTCAACATTAATTTAGCAAGATGTGGGGTAGTTTGCTGTGATTCATCTACGATTACAAGAGCATTTGATAATGTTCTACCTCTCATATAATTAAAAGTTTTAGTCTCAATTATACCTTTTTCTCTATACATATCTATAAATGAATCTACTGTTTCATGTTTTTTATTGTTTTTATTCTTTGAATCAAATAAGTTATCAATTGCATCATAAAATGCTCCCATCCAAGGTTTTAGTTTTTCTTCTTCGGTCCCCGGTAAAAACCCAATATCATTACCTGCTGCAACTACAGGTCTTACAAAAATAATTTTACGATATACACCCATTTCAATTACTTTCTGTAGGGCAACACTTGTTGCTAAAATAGTTTTTCCACTACCCGCCCCACCAGAGATTGTTACTAGATGAATATCTGGATCCATTAGAAGTTCAAATGCCATCTTTTGTTCTCTGTTAATAGGTTTAAGCCCCCATGCAGTATCATTTATATATTTTAATGGAATAATTAAATCTCCATTAAATTTTGCTAACATCTCATGGCTTGGATTTTCAATATTTTTAATATGGAAAAAATGATTTGGATATACGCCCTCAGCGATTTCATCTGGCAATTCTAATCCTCCATTAAATATTTGCCCCATTTGTTCAGAAGTTAAGTATACTTCAGAATATCCTTTATACAAAGTCTCTACATCTACCTTGTCAGATTGATAATCCTCAACTTTAATATTAAGACTATCTGCTTTAATTGCCATGGATAAATCTTTTGTTACAAGAATTGTTTGATCTTTAGATATTTTTGCTAAGTTTTTTGTTACCGCAAGGATCTTGTTATCATTTTTATTCACATCCATTGCATCAGGCAATCCACTCAGGTCCATATGGTTTGTTTCAATCCTAAGTTTACCGCCTGTAGGAAGTAAAATCCCTTCATTTAGATACACCTTTTCATCTCTTAACTTTCCTATTATCCTTAATGCTTTTCTTGCTTGATAGCCAACTAAACCTTCTCTTTTCTTCAAGTTATCAAGTTCTTCAATGCATATCAAAGGAATAATTATATTATTCTCTTGAAAGTTATTTAAAAAGTTTGGATCATGAACAATTACATTTGTGTCTAATACAAAATTTTTTATCATAGAGATTCCCCCCTTAATTTTTAGGTGTAACACAATTTAATCAATCTCTAAGGAGAAATCAAGAATTTAGATTAAATAAAAATTTGTTTTGTATTTACTATTTAGATATACTGTTTTCGTTTAATTAAGGAGGCGATTGTATGAAAAAAATGATAGCAATATTTTTATGGGTTATAATGACCGCTATTATATTGTCAGGATGTTCCTATAGAAATAAGAATATTAAAATAATTGATATGGGTATTTCCTTAAAAATGCCTAAAGATTTTTTAGTTATATATAATAATCAAAAAACTTTTGACTATAACGGGAAAAAGGTTCCATCTTTATCAATCTATGCACTTTCAAATAAAGACAAAACTAATATTAATATTAAGACCTTTCCTTTTCCTGCATCAGATTATATGCAGCATTATAGGAGTGCTTTTAAGAGTACTAATATTAAGGAAATTAAATATGATTATAAACCTGTAAAAGTATCTAAGAACAGTCCATTAAAGACACTTCATAAATCCAAAGCAACAATTTCTACTGATGATGGAGATAAAACATCTTATTCATATGTAATTAGTTTTAAAAACAGAAATGGAACTCTTGTGGTGCAAATGACAGGAAATCAATCTAGTAAGATTAATTCCATCATAAACTCTATTAGATTATTAAAACCTATTAATCCCAAGATTAACTCTACTGGTGTTAAGCAAAAGTATTCTGATTTAAAATCAATACATCTATATAAAGATATAAATTTAAAGGTTCCAAATAATTTTGAAATTAAAGAGAGACCTTCCCCTATCGTAGAGGCTATGTATTATAACCTTTTTGGAAATAAAAATGATGCCTTATATATTTATGTATCTACTATCAAACCGATACCAATTGTCAAATCAAAATGGTCGATGGCCAATGCTACAGAGGTTGTTAAATTTTTAGATTCAGAAAAAGATATAGAGACATTTATTATTCATAACATAAACAACTCCCATTTTTACTATCTAAATTCCTTAACTAAAGAATTTACCCTTCAAAATGGTGAAAAAGTCTATGTTAGATTAGATTATACAGATAAAAATAATGATAAGGATTTTGCTAGAAAAGTTTTTGAATCAATTACTATAAAACAATAATAAAAAAGCAGGGTGGTTAAGCCCTGCCTTTTAAAATATCTACAACACTCATTCTAAAACTATCGCCAAACGCAAAAAGATTTTGAAGATTTGTTGTTTTTTCACTCTCGCTTTTTACAAGTTTATTTAATTTCTTTGATAATTCTATGTACTCAATATCTTTATTATATGTGGTTTTAATTTTTTTTCCATTTACCTCTATATCTGCAACACAATCACCTAAAATAACACAAATTTTGTGATCTTCAAAATTTACCATTAAATCTTTCATAAATAAAAAACCTCCTATATAATATATTGAAGGCATTATCTAAATATATACTAATATATTTCAAGTATTTTTTATAAATATTTATTTTCCAATTATGCCAAGTAAATTGTTGGCTAAACTGCCTTTGTTAATTATTAAATTGTTTTGATTCACACTAAAATCTACAATATGTTCCTCTATATCCTGTTTTAAACTTCTCATGCTATCTATTTCAGGATAATCTTTTCTAAGTTTCATAAATAAGTCTTTTAAAGGGTATACATTATTGGAATCAACAACCTTTATTATTTCGGTAATATAATCTGGGACCTGTTTTTGCATATTAATTCCTCCTTCTGAAAATGTTCATATTTATTTTAATCATTTATTCAAATAATTTATAGCAATGTGTTTTTAGCATAACACATAAATTACAGTTTTCTCTAAAACTCTTGTATATTATTTTAGAATTATGATATACTTTAATCTATCAATTAAGTATAGATAGGAGGTCTATCATGTGGGATTTTATGTTAGAATATTCTTTCGATAGTTTTAGGCTGAAAATGTACAATGATATCAAGAAAACTTACCAATATGCACAGTTAAATAAAAATA
Source organism: Alkaliphilus sp. B6464 (assembly GCF_018141165.1). Classification (NCBI taxonomy): domain Bacteria; kingdom Bacillati; phylum Bacillota; class Clostridia; order Peptostreptococcales; family Natronincolaceae; genus Alkaliphilus; species Alkaliphilus sp. B6464. The sequence goes on along the minus strand of NZ_CP058558.1, from coordinate 324,749 downwards.
TCATTCTTATTTATTGCAATAATATTGAGATATCCATATCAATTGAAGATGCATATGAAGAATATAAACTTTGTGAAAATTATAATATCATTTTAGATATTTTTCTAAAGAATATTGGAAACTATTTAAATCAATATAAATTTAATCTTAATTACAATAAAGTATATCCTATTATAAAGTCTGAAAACTTTGGAAAAGATGAAGAATATAATTTTCTAAGAGAAAACTATCTACTAGACTTAGATATACTTTATGTTCAAGACATGGATGAAACATTTAGGTTCTTATCCGTAGATGACATAGATGATTTTACATATTTAAAAAAGAGAGCATTTGAAAACTTGAATAAAATTAGAAATATTATAGTAAAATTAGATGAAGATTTGGAGATATATTCATTTAATTATTTAACAGATTATAGTTCTTCTTTCTTTCTTTTAGAAGAAGTGAGAAATCAAATAATTAAGAAACTTGGAAAAAAATTTTTAGTTGCTTTTTCTAGTTCCACTTCTTTAATAGTAGCCAAGGACTATCCTGAATACATTGACATTCTTAAATCATTAATTGATGTTGATACTGATCCACATAAGGTATCAGAACATATATATAAATATAATAATGGAACAATGACTTTTGCTGAAACTAAAAATATTCTAAAGATAATAAAATAAATAGGTAGAGTAATTTATTCTACCTATTTATTATTTTTTGCAATCTTATTCTCAATAATACAGTATGCAATTAATGTAACTATCATTGTTGCAAAAATAACTGGCATAGACTTTAAGGAACTAACTTTATATTTAGGCTTTGTTTCTGCATGTATTAGATTTGTATTTAATTTATTGTCTTTGGCAATTTTATCTGTCACTGCACTATAAGCATAATATAAACCGCCATTGATATCATCATGTTCGTTATACCCCTTTAAATTTGCATTGATTGTCTCAATTGTTGCATTATTAATTAAATTATTCGCATCCTGATAATATATTATATTTCCTGTATCTTGAAAGTACACTAATGTAAGTAACTTTTCTTGATTATTTAATTTACCCAACCACTCAAAATACAGATCTCTAGTTTTTTTGGAGTAATCTACGGCTGTTTTGCTAGTATGCAGCATGATATGTATTCCATTGTCCGATAATTCTTTTCCTAGTGTATATATTCTATCAGTGTTATATTGATCAATTAATTTTAAATTGTCCACAATATAAGGGACATCACTTGATTCATTTGCAAGTACATTTAAACTGAATATTGGCATTAGAAATAATAACATTATTGCAAACAGAACAATTGGTTTAAATATTTTTGTACTCATTCTTATCCCACCTCCATAGGTATAAAACAATTTTATGTCATAGTATTTTAAACAATATTATAGGTAAAATCAAATTTTAAACTTATTTTTAAAGCAAAAGACCATAAGTTATATTCTTATGGTCTTAAAACTAGTTTGCAAAATTTTCAACAAGTATCATCCGATTATATAGCAGTTCTATCATTTCAAATTTCAACGAATAGTTTTTCTTTTTCTCTATCTTATTTACATAGTCATCACAAAACCCACTAAAACAACTTGGGCCAATCTGATTTATTACTAATAAAGATAATCCTTGCACACCTATAATTTCATTTATAGTCTCTATATAATTTCCATCATCTATTTCCGAATTGATTATATTTTTTAAAATATTAAGTAGTATTTTTACTGCATATATATATTTTTTCATACGTCTACGTCCCTTCTGTAACTATTAAATCAAATATATTATTCAACATCTTTTATAATACAAAAACAATCTTATCTACTTCAATTTTATTTTAATATTTTATATGAAAAATATTAAATATTTTTATAAAACAAAAACCACCCGTAGGTGGCATGTTTTTATTGTGTAGCATTAGAAAAAATTGTCGATTCTTAATCCTAAATTTTCAAGTTTTTCTTTTAAAATAGTTATTGTTTTTTCTTCTATTCTTTTTACATCTTCTAAATCCATACTTATTTTTTTACTAATCTTATTAAATGACATGTTCTCTATGTGTCTTAGATGTATAACTTGCATTTCTAAATCCGATAAATCTTTTGTTGCAAGTCTAATTACATTTTTCATCTCTCCGTCAATAAACTCCTGCTCCACATCATGTTCGCTGCTGAAGAAATCGAGACCTTCAGACTCATTATCTTCTCCAAATGCTACATTAAGGCTATATAATTTCATATCAGCCTCCATAGCCTTTTGAACTCTCTTTAGAGGAAGTTGTGCATCTTCAGATATTTCTTCAAGAGTTGGCTCCCTCTCAAATTGTTTTTTGAGTCTATCAATTGATTTATTAACTTTGTTTTTAGTTTGTACCATATATGAAGGTAAGCGAATTGGTCTTGCAAAATTTTCTTCTTCTCTATACATGTAAGCCAAAATATAGTTTTTCGCATGAGTACTAAATTTATTATTTCTTGTGTAATCGTAGGTGTCTACTGCTCTGATAAGTCCCATATTTCCTGCCTGAATCAATTCCTCCATAGACAATGGTGATTGTCTGACTCTTTGTTTAGCATAATGAATCACCAATTTCAAATTATGAGAAACTAATATTTCTCTTGCTTCCTTATTACCATTTAATACAAGTTTCCCATAGTATTTTTCCTCTTGTAACGTTAAAGGATTAAACGGAATAATATCTTTTAAATATTGAGTAGTAGCGTCTACATATTGTATATCTTGATTATTAATATTCATTTCATCATAGTAATAATCACTTTCTTTATCTACATATTGAGAGGTTCTGTTACAGATATTATCTTTCAAATCTTTTTCATCAGGATCATAAGATAGAATATTATCATCAGGAGTACAACCTTTTTCTACTAATATCCCCAATCTATTTTCAATTGGCTCTATATTATTGTAATCGTAAATAGTCATTTGAACTCCATTTTTTCTATTGTTGATTTTTTTGTCCATATAGGATCGTATGGTGATCTTTGAATTACTCATTGAATTACCTCCGTATAGATAGTTTAATTTAAACAAAATACATTAAAATAATAGTTGTTTATTTACATAAGTTTCAAGTTTTATAATAAATATTTTATTATCTTATCTTAAAAAGTCTCTAATTTTCACACTCCTTGACGGGTGCCTTAATTTTCTTAGAGCCTTATTTTCGATCTGTCTAATTCTCTCTCGTGTAACATTAAATCTTTTACCTACATCCTCAAGTGTCTCTGCCTTATGTCCATAAAGACCAAATCTATAAATTAGAATCATTTTCTCTCTTTCTGTTAAGGTATCAAGTACTTCTTTAAGATGTTCATTTAACATACCCCTACAAACCATATCTTCAGGCATGTCTTCTCTATCGTCCTTAACTATATCTCCCAAAGTAAAACTATTGTCATCAGACAAAGGTGTTTCTAAAGATAAAGTATCCTTGGTCATCATAACTATATTGGCAATTTTTTCTTCTGGCATTTTCATTTCCATAGCAATTTCTTCTATAGATGGTTCCCTGCCTAATTCATTTGTAAGTCTTTTATGTACTTTTAAATAATTAGATGTAAGTTCAATTATGTGCATTGGAATTCGAATAGTTTTACTTTGATCAGCAATACTTCTGGTGATTGCTTGTCTGATCCACCAAGTTGCATAAGTACTAAATTTATACCCCTTTGTATAATCAAATTTTTCTACTGCTTTAATCAGTCCTAAACATCCCTCCTGAATCAGATCAATGAAAGGGAGTCCTCTATTCATATACCTTTTGGCAATTGATACTACAAGTCTTAAATTTGCACTTATTAATTCTTTCTTGGCTTCTTCATCACCTTTTTTAATTCTTTTAGCCAGTGCTATTTCTTCTTCCATGTTAACCATAGGAATTTGTCCCATTTCTCTTAAAAACCTACGAAGTGTATCTTCTTCTGATACATATTCCACATCAGTATAATTGTTCTTTTCAACCTCATTTGTATTAAAATCTGTCTCTGTATCTTCGCCCTCAAGAAATCCATCTGTATTATCATGTTCACTAGTATCTATGATCTCAATTTCAGCCTCACTAAAGAGATTATAAATCTGTTCCATTTGCTCATCCTCAAGAACTACACCTTCAAAAATTTTATCTACTTCTGTTTGAGTAATGAAACCATCTTTAATTCCTTGCTCAAGAAGTTTATTAATTGCACTAATTAATTTATCTGTTCTACTCATTAAGCATACCCCCTTGTTTTGTATTTTTAATTTGTGTCAGTTTTTATGTTTTGCTATAAGTATTGAAATTTTTGTCATTGGTGGGGGTTATGTATTTTGTATTTTTTATGTATTTTTAATTACAAACATAGAATAACACACTCCATGCTTTTGTGTCAATAATAAAAATACATAAAAAATACAGTTATAAAATAACCAATTTATATATTTCATTTTCAACATAACACATGTTTTTTGTTTTTAATGTTTTTAAAATACTTTTTATATAGTTCTATCATTTTTATTAAAATCTAGTTTAAAATCGCTAGATTCAGATTGTTCAAAGATGCTTTTGAAATCAATTTTAAACGCTAACCTTACAATCCTTATCTGTATATCTTCAATTAAAGCATTAAACAATTCATAACTTTGAGAAAAGAATTCTTGTACTGGATCTTTACCTGCTGCCCCATATAATCCTGCATCTCTTTGCAAATTTGATAGAACATCAATATGCTCACTCCATGCCTGATCTATGACATCGAACATCATGTGCTTTAATATGTCAGCAATTACTTCTTTTTTATAATCTTTTATTCGATTAGTAAAATTATCTTTTATTAATTGCACTATCCCATTATTACTTAATGGACTTATTATATCGTCACCAACCTTAATGCCTGTAAATTCATAGAGTTTACTTCTTATTTTTACAATATTCTTTTCTTCATAAGGTGAATTTCTTAATTTCTGTATTTCGATTAATAAAATACTATCTATTATTTTCAAAACTTCCTTTAAACCATCTTCTTCAAAGAGTCTGTTTCTATCTCTATAAATTGTCATTCTCTGTTTATTAATGATATTGTCAAACTCCATAACTGATTTTCTCGAACCATAGTTTCTGCTTTCAATAGACTTTTGTGCCTTTTCTACTGACTTAGTAATCAATGGATGCTTTATCTCATACCCTTGCTCTGTTCCTAATGATTTAAATAACGATATATATTTAGATGCACCAAATAAATTCATTAGATCATCTTCAAGAGATAAATAAAAAATTGTCTCTCCCGGATCTCCTTGTCTACCTGAACGACCTCTTAATTGATTATCAATTCTTCTTGATTCATGTCTTTCAGTACCAATAACTTTTAACCCACCAAGGTCAACAACATCTTTACCTAGTTTAATGTCTGTACCCCTACCTGCCATATTAGTTGCAACTGTTACACCATTCTTTTCTCCCGCTCTTGAGATAATTTCAGCCTCTTGCTCATGATGCTTTGCATTTAATACTGTATGTTTTACCCCCACCTTATTCAACATAGTGGATATCAATTCCGAAACTTCAATATTTGTTGTTCCAACCAATACAGGCCTGCCTTTTTCATAATTCTGTTTAATATCGCTGACGATTGCAGCATATTTTTCTTTTTCAGTTAAAAATACAACATCATCTTGGTCTATTCTTGTAATAGGCTTATTCGTTGGAATAACTACAACATCCATATTGTATAAATCTCTAAATTCAATTTCTTCTGTTTTTGCAGTGCCAGTCATACCAGAAATTTTTCGATATAACCTAAATAAATTTTGATATGTTATTGATGCTAATGTTTTCGATTCAGGTTGTAATACCACACCCTCTTTAACTTCTATTGCTTGATGTAAACCGTTTGAATACCTTCTGCCTTTTAGAATCCTGCCAGTAAATTCATCTACAATCTCTATTTTGCCATCTTGAATAATGTAATCTATATCCTTTTTAAATAAAGCATTGGCTTTTAATGCATTATCAATATAATGAATTATTTCTAAATTCTCTGGATCTGTATAGCATTTAAACTTAAAGAAATTTTCCGCTTTCGCTATCCCTTGACTTGTTAAATGGACCCTTTTTTCTTTTTTGTCTACAATATAATCACCAGTTTCTGTTATCTCTTGTTGGTTTCTTGTTAATGCTCTCTCTAATTTAGACGCATTTTCATCAGTTTCTATTTTTCTACCTTCTTTTAAGATATTAAAAAATATATCTGCTTTAACATAATATCCTTCATTTGGTTGGGATACACCTGATATAATTAGCGGAGTTCTAGCCTCATCTATCAAAATACTATCAACCTCATCTATGATACAGTAATTAAGACCCCTTAATACCTTGTGACTTCTATCCTTTGCCATGTTGTCTCTTAAATAATCGAAACCTAATTCGTTATTTGTGACATAAGTAATATCACAAGCATAAGCCTCTTGTCTTTCAGAAGGATTCATTTCGCCTTGTATAAGCCCAACTGTTAAACCTAAAAATTCAAAAATCGGGGCCATTGTTTCCTTATCTCTTTTGGCTAGATAATCATTAACTGTGACTATATGTACCCCTCTCCCTTCAATGGCATTTAAATATGCCGATATTGGTGCTACAAGGGTTTTCCCTTCTCCAGTACGCATTTCAGCAATATTTCCATCATTTAAGGTTAATCCACCAAGTAACTGAACCTTATATGGATATAAACCTATGGTTCTTTTTGCGACCTCTCTTACTGTAGCAAATGCTTCTATTGCAATATTATCTATTGGTTCACCCTCGATTAATCTCTTTTGAAATTCCTTAGTTTTGTCTTTTAATTGTTCATCAATCATACTGGAATATTTTTCACCTAGAGCATCAATCTGTGACGCCTTTCTCTCTAATTTTCTTAATTTATTAAAAAACATAATTCCACCTCCAAATTTAATTAAAATTGCAATGAATCATTATAGTAAAAAACATATAAATGTCCAATTCTTATCGAATTTTTTTACAATTAATGATAGAATATATATAACGAAAGCAAAGCAAAATAAAACGCAATAAAAACGTAGTTTCTTTTTTGTTTTTATATGTTTGTAACATTATATATTTAAAGATCAACATAACACATAAAAAGGAGGGGTGACGGTGAATGATGATGAAATCAACAATTTAGATATTGAGGAAAGAAATATCAATGGAAAGCCACTGACATATAAAACAGGAGACGTTGCATCAATTCTTGATGAAACACCTGCGATGATTCGTTATTATTGCAGAGAATTTCAGGAGTATATGACATTGGAGCATAATCCGGGAGAGCATAGAACATATACCGAAAAGAATATTGAAGAATTAAGGTATATTTTAGATTTACTTAAAGCAGATGGCTTAAGCGTAAAACAAGTGCATGAATTTTTATCTTCTCCTGAAGGGAAATTATCATCACCAATATTTGATCAACATGATAAGATGCAAGAACTTATTAATGCTATATCTTCAAAAATGGATGATAGGTTACAAGAAATAGTGAAGGCTGAACTACAATCCAATCTAATTCCAACCATTCAGGATATGTTACAAAACTCAATTAAACAACTTGCTACAACTAAAGATATCGAATACTCTTTTAAATCCATAAAAGATGAAGTAAAAAAAGATAACGAGAATACCAGAAATGCAATAAAAGAGATTAAAGAAGATAACAAAATAACAAGAGAGGCTATTGAACAATTTTCTATTAACAAAGATGAAATACGCAGAATCGAAGAAAATATGAGTAAAATGCATAATTTGGTGGAAGAAAAATTTAGAAATAAAGATAATTCTGCAAAACGAAAGGGTATTTTCGGTTTCTTTTCTAGATAATTAATTCGTGAATAAGTTGATAAGTGAAACGAAATTGAAATTACTGTTTACTTTCTTTTTAAATTAATTACCATAATCAGTTTACAAGTACTGTTATGGTTTTTTATTTATATAATAGCGTAACAAAAAAGAAATTTTGTTTTCCTTTCTTGTCCTTAGTTAAATAAGTACAAACGAAACCGTTATTGTGTTTTCTTTATCTCTGAGTTCGAATTATTATAGAAGAAATTTAGAGTTTAACATTTTTTTCTCTTTGAAAAACAATTTAATGGAATTTTGGAACATATGATAATTTGCATAAACTTTATGATAATATTCATATGTTATATGATGATTTACATACTATATGTGAGTTTTATCACATTTTTATGTTTTTTTACATATAATACATGTCATTTTACACATGGTTTGTGCATTTTATGAACTTTATCATAAATTCTATGTTATTTTTCATATATCAGATTGACAAATAATTTTATTAGTGTTATTTTATTGTTAGAAATATTTAACAAAAAGAACAAAAGGAGGACAAGTCTAAATGAGTAACTTTAATAAGTTAAATATCTTAAATATTGACGAAAAAAATTCTCACATAAATGTTGGGGGTATGGCAGCAGAAACAGAATATAATTTTAGAAATTTAAATATTCCTTTTATCACCGATATAAGAGAAATGATGCCAATAGGGCTAGATGTTGGCTTTTCTGCAACTAAAATATTTAGTATGTTTGGATATCATAAATATCCATCAGTAGTGAGAAAAATTAGAAAAAGAGATTTAGACAATATCAAATATTCTGATGACTGTTACATACTTTATAAGACAAGCGATAGAGATATTTGGTTGGTTGGCCATGCAGTTATAAATAGAACATTTGACCAATTAACTAATGAAGATACTTTGTATACAGAAAATAGGCTTAATAGTGAAGAAAATTTAGTTCTCAATCGAGTTGGTATTGCTTTAGCATTAATGAAAGATGATTTTTCATTTGTTAAAAACCCTGCCATTAGATTATGTGTAGGACTTCCTGAAAAACAAGTTGATTCACATGCTGATTCCTATATTGACTTATTAATGGGACATCATGAATTTGAAATAAAAATAGGGAGTAGAGACTGGCAGAAAATAAAGGTAGACGTTGAAGAAGAAAATATTAGTGTTCTTAGTCAACCATTCGGAACTCTTTTAAGTTTAGCGTCTGACAGAAAAGGGAAAATTATAAATGAAAATTTATTAAAAAAAGATAGAACTTTAATATATGATGGTGGTTTTGGAACAATTGATACGTTCCTTATTGAAAATGGAAATATTGTTAATTCTACAACTGATCCAACACTCGCTATGAAAGATATATTTAATGAGGCTAGAGATACAATAGCAGAAAAAACTGATATCATGCTTCAACTTCATCAGTTTAATTATTATTTAAGTAAAGATCAAGGTGAAAGATTTATTTGGTATAATGGCAATCAAAAATATGATTTAGACCCAGATATTAAATTAAGCACAATAAATTTTGCTGAAGATAATATTAAAATGCTAAATCAACAATATAGAGGATTTAATAATGTTGATTCCATAATTGTTACTGGAGGAACAGGCAAAGTATTTTTCCCATTTTTCCAATTAAACATTCCTAAAAATATTCAACTTGCAGAGGTAAAAGATTCAACAGATAAAAATGAAGATTTTGACTGTGTATATGCTAATAGCGTAGGTTTCTTTAATTACATTATAATTAACTATAGAGATGAAATTGGATATATCGAGGAAGCAAAAGAAGTAAAGGGATTGGAAAGCCTTAAGGATGAAGAAGTAGCAGCCACTTGTGAATCCGAAGAAATCACAGAATAGGTAATTTATACATGTCTAATTCGACTAAAGAGCAGGAAATAGATTTCTTGGATGGAAAACCGTCTAAGAATATCTATATTAATTTTGGAAAAAAAGACATAGACTTGTGGCATTGGGCTGATTCAATTCCTGACGGTAGATTTGCTCAGGTCATAAAAGATATGATTAGGGCATATGAAGGTCAGGATAACACATACCAGATACCAATTTATAAAATTAAAAATGAAGTTAAAAAGCCATTCCGTAAACCTATTAGCATAGGAAAAAGAGATTATGATGTATTTAGATATGTTACAGACATGGAGAATGATGGCAAGATAATCGGTTATGAATTAAAACAAATGATTCGATATTACTTAAATGGAAATAATGATATTTCTAAAATGGAAAGAGCATCAGACAGAAATAGATCAACTGATAAAATAATTACAATACCGGAAATTGGAAATAAAAAAATTCAAGTTGAAGAAAAGCAACAAAAACAAAAAGAGTTAGCAAATCAAATAAATTCTTTAGCAGGTGCTTTTGGTGTAAATAGAAGGAAAAAAACACAATAGAAAGTATCCTTAATAAAAACTATATTCTTTTATTTAATATTTTATACAATCGGCATACTTATCCTATATAATTAAAAAATGGGATAAGTGTGCCTTTTTTATTGATTTATTCTTTCATAATTTATATAATGCCTCTATGTAAATTAAGTGTTTAATTTATAGAAGTAAGTAGTTAAACATGATATGATCAATAATCAAGATCAGCAACATTATTATAAATCTCTTTATTTGATAGGGATAAAGTACCAGTTGTGCTTAAAATATCAAAGAACATAAAAACAAGGCGTATTAATCATAACGTTTTAATAGAAAAAGGAACAAATATTAAATTTTATTAAAATTACACATATAAAAAAGTACCGTTTGGTACTTTTTTTATATAATTTGTATTATAAGACTTCAACTTTTTATATGGTAATATCGTAACCTGCATTTTTTCTATTTTCCACAGACTTCAAATAAGAATCTAAACTTTTAACAAATTCATTATTTAAAGTCATTCTTGCAAAGTTTTCATACTCTTTTGATTCAGCACACTTTCTAAAGATTTCTCTAATGATTAACAATTCGGGATACTTATCTATATTTATCCTATCCATTTCAGCAATCATTATTGCCATTTCTTTATCTTCGTAAGGATAACCTTTGTACGCATTTTGTTTTATTTTATTCAAAATAGTATTATGAAGTTTATTTGATAGTTTACTTCCTACTTCATCATATTTACCAACTGAATATTCGCATCCTTCCTCCGATTTAGAACAACAAGCACAACATTCAAACCCTTCTAAAACAATACAACTTGCAATAAATTTATCACCATGAACTTTACACATAATAATTCCTCCTTAATTTCAATATCTTTATACTCCAAAATCTTGATATTGATATTTTTTATCTTTTAAATTTACCAAAAACTTTATCTTTGATAGTTATGGTAGTATTTTTTATTTCATTAACAGTTTTATCTATTTTCTGTTTGGTTTCAGAATCTTGGTTACTAAATTCATTATTGTCCTGTTTAATTGAGATCGTCTTATTGGTTTTTGCATATGCATCATAAAAAGGTTCTCCTACCATACTTGAAATTACAACAGCCATAGCCATTAAAGAAATAACAAAACTAATAGTAATCCTTTTGTTTAACTTGATTTTATTTAAATCAATAAAAAAAACTGTTTTACTAAATGGTGCAAATAACTGAAACTTAGCACCTCTAAAAATCTCTATTATGAAAAAAGTAGCGAACCCAATTGCAAATAGTTTGTAAGTATCACCAAATCCAACATAAGCAGTTATATTTATGGCCACGATACCTATTATGCTATAAGTTATTCTTTTGCTGCATAATACAGTGAACAATAAAAATATAATACCTAGTATAGTATGATTGTTTACATAAAATGCATCTTTGTGATAAGCATTTATCCAAAATGCAAGCCCAAATGCAAATGTAATAGTTCTAAAAAAAATGTTTGCATAGAGTAATAATTTTTTAGAATTTTTAGTTAGACAATGAGTAACATTTTCAGAATAAATGAAAGGACATAGCATACCAATTAAAGCAAATGGTATTTTTGATTTTGTCATGAATTCTGTTAAGTATTGAAGTAAAAATGCAATTCCGAGATATAGTGATACAATAATCACTTTCTTTTTATCCATTTTACTAAAAAAATCTTTAATTCTTTTCATTTTAAATCCCTCCTTGTGATATGTATTAAATCCAAATATAATATGTGCCTTAATTTTAAAAATTAATTTTAATATATTTCAAGTAAATAAAATAAAGTCTATGCACTATTAGTACATAGACCTTGTTTTATCAAAAAGTTAATTGTGTTTGGCTATCGACAGTAATTTCTTCTGAAGTATTCTCGGATTTAAACTCTAACTCATATCCTAAAATAACTTTTGTCTTTTTACCCCATGGCAGAATATTTTTTAGTTGGAATCTTTTATTATTTTCATTATCCTCAATATTCGTGGTAGACACTCTAATTTCTTGATCTTCTAATTTAAGTACAATGTTTTCTACTTCTTGTTTAATAAATACATTTTCTACGGTTTCATTACCCTCTAACTTCATTACTTTAATTCCCTTAGTGTTTCGTCCTGTAATATCTACATCCGATAATTTAACACAATTATAGTTTTGTAAAGATCCTATTGTCACAATAGATTGTTCCGTATTTTCTTCTCCTACTAAACAGTAAATTAATTCATCATCTTTCTCTAATTTAATAGCACTTGATTGAGTTCTATTTATATTATAATCACTCAAATAAGACCTCTTTATTTGGCCTTGTGACGTTATCAATGCGATTACCCTACTATCACCATTAAAGTCTGTTACAAAGGCTCCTATGATGTCTACAGGGACTTTTGGAGGTATCTTTTCGGCTTCATACTTAAAATAGTCTCCATTTTTAGTAATAAGAATTAAATCTTTAGTATTATCTGTGCTCAGAACAATGCCACCATCAGATTTAAAGTTTTTTGTTTGATAAGTTCTAATGTTTCTATCTTTTATAACAATATTAAATTCTACCACAGGTTTTTCTGCCTCAATAACATTTAGGTTTTTAACAATCTTAGTTCTTCTTTTGTCTCCATATCTCTTATCAATATCTTTAAGTACAGATTTTATATGGTCAAAAATGTTTTCATCACAGGAAATAAGGAGTTCTAGTCTTTTGATTTCATCTTTTAATTCTTTGATCTTATTCTTGGTTTCTGTTTTACCAAGAGAAGTTAGTTTAGACAATCTTAAATCTAATACTGCTTGTGCTTGTATTTCATCAAGTCCAAACTTTTTTATTAAATTATCTTTTGCTGTTTTAGGGTTTCTACTCTTTGCAATTGTTTCTACTATCGCAAAGATATCCTCCAAACAAATTAAGAATCCTTCCTGAATATGCAGATCATGTCTATGTTTTGTTAGTGAATAGTTTGTTTTTTTAATCAATACATCCTTTTGAAAACCTAGATACTCCTTAAAGTAGTCAACTAGAGATAGTGTTTTTAACTTTCCTTTAACTATCGCTCTCATACTAACACTTTGAGTAGACTCTAAATCAGTTTTCTTGAAGATTTTCTTTAAAACATAATTCGGATCTATATCCTTTTTAACTTCAATTACTATTCTAATGCCTTCTTCTAAATTAGATTCATCTCTTACATCAGTTACACCTTCTAATTTTTTATTAACATAAAGGTCTCCTAATTTAGCAAGAATAGTGCTTTTTTTAGTTTGATAAGGAATTTCGGTGATTACAATTAATTTTTTTCCACCTTTAAGATCTTCTATATGATGTTTTGCTCTAACTTTAAACTTTCCTTCCCCGGTTCTATAAATTTCATAAAAGTCTTTGCCTTCAGCAATTCCGCCAGTGGGAAGGTCTGGTCCTTTAATAATTTTAAGAAGTTGAGTTAATTCAATCTCTGGATTATTAATAAATGCTATAATGCCGTTTACCAGTTCACTTAAATTATGAGATGGAATATCACAAGCCACCCCAACAGCAATACCACTTCCACCATTTAATAAATAATTTGGTAGAATGGTAGGAAGTATTTCAGGTTCTTTCATAGTGTCATCAAAGTTATTTTTCCAATTAACTGTATTTTTTTTAAGGTCTTTTAAAAATTCTTCCACAATAGGAGCCATCCTTGCCTCTGTATACCTCATAGCAGCAGGGGAATCTCCGTCAATAGAGCCTCCATTGCCTTGCAAATCTACTAAAGGGTATCTTACTGACCACCATTGACTCATCCTAACCATTGCCTCATACACAGATGAATCACCATGAGGGTGCCATTTTCCTAAACAATCTCCGACTATACGAGCCGATTTACGATGTGGTTTGTCACATGTAAGGCCTAATTCCTCCATGGCATATAAGATTCTTCTTAGAACTGGTTTAAGTCCATCATATACACTGGGTATTGCTCTGTTTTCAATAACTTCCCCTGAATAGTTTAAAAAACTGACATGCATTTCATCTTCAAGAGCAACTTCAATAATATTATTATCTATAATTTCATTTTTGTTTAACATGCTCATACCTCCTTTGAGTAAGTTTTGTCGTTAAAATAAAACATTATTTCTTTAAAATATACTTGAATCATTTTAATATAATTAATTACAATATAATCGCACAAGTCAAAGGATTCTATTGATCATATTAGGGACTTGTAAAAATTAATTAAGGGGGTACTTGTAAGTGATAAATGCAATTTTGAAATCAAACTATATTGCAACACTTATTACAACATCAATAGCAATGAACACAAATTTAGATTTATTACTGGATAAATTAATAGTTTTAGCAATTGATAAAGTAGTGACTCCAGTAATTGAGACTACAACACCTCAAAACGTAGAAATATCTACCATGGCAACAGTGCCATACAAAATATATTAAAAATAAAAAAACCTTATGTTGTATGCGATGAAAGATGTTTGAATTAAAATTAATCACCAAGAACCCAAGACAACAAAAACAAGAGAAATATTTTAAATGTTCATGAACAAAAGGGGGAGGATAAATACCTCCCCCTTATATATTAAAAAATAAAAATTTATTCTAATTTATGAAACCCAATTATCTTGTAAATATTTCATTCTTAATTCACTCTTAGGACCCATGAAAGTAGTTACTAAAGTTTCTGCAACTGTATTTTCCTCTATATAAACTTTTTTAATTCTTCTAGTTTTAGGGTTCATGCAAGTTTCTTTTAATTGTTCTGGGTTCATTTCCCCAAGCCCCTTATATCGTTGAATATGCTTAATCTTTTCATCCTTGTTCAGTTTGATTTTAAATTCTTCTAATTCTTTATCAGTGTAAATATAGTAATCATTTTTATTTGTTGTTACATGATATAGTGGAGGCATACCTATATAAACCTTACCTAAATCTATTAAAGGTTTTTTGAAACGATATAAATATGTGAGAAGTAAGTTTTTAATATGCTCTCCATCTTTATCTGCGTCTGTCAAAATAATAATCTTTCCATATCTTGCTTTTTCAGCATCACATTCATTAGCAACACCAACTCCAAAAGCAGCATCCATAACTTGAATTTCTTTATTATTTAATATTTTTTCTATACTTTGCTTTTCAACATTAATGCTTTTTCCTCTAAGTGGAAGTACTCCTTGAGTTTTTCTATCTCTTGCCTGTTTTGCAGATCCACCTGCCGAATCTCCCTCTACTATATATATTTCACATTCACTTCTGTTTGGAGAAGTTGCATCTGCAAGTTTATCAAGATATTGCTTTGGATTAGATGTCTTTCGTGCAACATCCCTAGCCTTTTTAGATGCATCTCTAGCCCTTGCAGCCTGTTGTACTTTGTTGATGATTAAATCAGCAGTAGGTTTATTTATAGCAAAATATTCTTCTAAGTTCTTATTTACATAAGATTGAATGGCTCCTCTAACTTCTGGATTTCCTAACTTTGCCTTTGTTTGCCCTTCAAATTCTGGCCTATACTCAAGTTTTACAGATATAATGCCTGTTATTCCCTCTACTGTATCATTGCCAGTGAAATTCTGGTCTCTATCTTTTAGAATTCCTTCTCTACGACAGTAATCATTAATTGTTTTAGTTACTGCTGTTTTAAATCCCTGAAGATGAGTTCCACCATCAATAGTTGAGATATTATTTACAAATGAATATAGGTTTTCGTTATAATCATCCGTATATTGCACAGCAATATCAATATAAATATTTCGCTTTTCTTTTTTGCCTTTAATAATTATTTCTACTTCTGTTTCACCAGAAAAAGCAATGATGTCTTTATGTAGGGCATTTTTTCCTTCATTTATTGATTTGATGTATTCTTCAATACCTCCATCAAATTTAAATATTTCTTCTATCTGTTCATTTTTTCGTTCATCTTTTAAAATAAACTCTAGCCCTCTATTCAAAAAAGCAAGTTCCTTTAATCTATTTTTAATGGTTTGATATTTAAAAACGGTAGTAGTAAACATTGTTTCATCAGGTTTGAATGTAATGATAGTACCTGTTCGATTGGTATTTCCGAATTCCTTTAAATCCTCGACCACCTTTTGGTTACTGTATTTTATCTTGTACTTTTTTCCATTCCTGTACACGATACATTCAAGCCATTCAGAAAAAGCATTTACAACTGCTGCCCCTACTCCATGTAGTCCACCCGAAACTTTATATCCACCTTGTCCGAATTTTCCACCTGCATGTAACTGCTCAAATATCAATCTAACAGCAGATAATTTTGTTTTATTATTTATTTCAACTGGCATACCTCTACCATTATCTTCAATGGTGATAGAGCCATCTTTATTAATGGTTACTTTAATTTTAGTACAACCACCTGCCAAAGATTCATCAACAGAGTTTGCTACTATTTCTTCAACTAAGTGATGTAGTCCTTTTGATCCCGTTGAACCAATATACATGCCGGGGTTCATTCTAACAGGCTCTAGTCCTTCAAGAACTGTAATTGAATTCCCATCATATTTATTAATCATTGTATCCCACCTTTCATCAATGGTTTGCAGTTTTTATTATAGCATACACATATTTTTGAATAATATTTTTATTTAATTGTATTTTACATATAATTATAGAATTTTTATAATTACATTTTTTATTTTTGTCTAATATGTTAAAGTTAAAAGTTGGTTTTGTCAAATATTTTGAATAAAAAAGACTGCTAGGTATTAGCAGTCCTTAGATAAATCCTATATTATATTTAAAATCCCTGTAATAATTTTATAAAATCATCATGTCCTTCAACAAGTTTTATAGGATATCCTTCTTCTACTAGTTGTCTTGCTGTTGCTTCTTTAGATCCTGCATCTTCACCAATAAGGACAATAGTTGTTTTCTTTGATACTGATCCTGATACCTTTCCACCATTTTTTTCAATAATATCTTTATAATAGTTTCTACTCTCTTTAAGAGTACCGGTAATTACAAATATTTTCCCTTTGAAAATATCACTATCTTCTTTTGTATTATCTTGCATATTAAGCCCAATTAATTTTAATTGATTAATAAGAGCAATATTGCTAGGAGATTTAAAAAAGTGCACTATTTCTGTCGCTGCAACATCTCCTATATCTTTTATTTGGACTAACTCATCATATGTTGCCTTCATAAGAATATCTAACACTTTAAAATGTTTTGCAAGAGTTTTAGACATAGTTCTTCCAACTTCTCTAATACCAAGAGAATAGATTAATTGGTGAAGTTCTCTATTTTTAGTATCCTCTATAGCATTATATAGTTTAGTTAATTTTCTTTTGCCAAACCCTTTTATTGAGAGAATTTCTTCTTCATACATTGAAAGTATATAAATATCAGTTAAATCCTTTAAATATCCTCGATCTACAAACAATTCTACAATAGATGTTCCAAGACCATCTATATTCATTGCATCTCTTGAAGCGAAATGAAGTAATGATCCTTTTAATCTATCAGGACAATTTAAACTATTACAAAAGTGTAGAGGATACAATTCTTCTAAAGGTTCTCCGCAAGTAGGGCAATTTTCTGGCCACACTATATCTTTTTCATTGCCTGTTCTTTTTTCGTATCTAATACCGATAATTCTAGGAATTACATCGTTAGATCTTTCAAGAACTACGGTATCATTTAATTTTAGATGAAAATATTCTTCTGGCAAAATGACTTCAACTGTTTTTGAATCTCCATTAACATATAATTCAAATGCAACTTCAAGAATTTCACTTTTTCTAAGAATAAAAGTTTTATCTCCAAGGTTAATCTTATAAATTTCTTTTGATAAATCAATTGTTCTTAATTTCTCAATTGAGTCAACAACCATTTCTTCTCCCTTAATAATAACAACTAATTTATTTGTTACTTCAAGTAAATCATCAATTGAATCAATGGAATATTTTCCTGTATCTGTCACTAAGAATCTATGTTTCTCCAAAAACTTATCACTTTTATCAGGAGCAGGATAAAATTCCAAATCTATTTCTCCATATTCGCCATCATGTGTTTTAAAAACAATTGAATCTATATCATCATAAGGAGCAGGAGGTAATGTTCTGATGTAACCAAGATTATTTAAGGTGACTCTTTGAATATGAGTTCCTCCAATAAATCCATTTACACATCCAACAGGAGTGTGCTTACCTGTTCTTCCAACCTGTATTACTACATCTTCAACAACTGTTTCAACGGTAAGGCTCTTAAATTTAAAAGCAAATGCCCATTTAGGACCTCTTGCTGTCATGCCTAATTCATCCCTTTTACTTAATTCAGATACTTTTAGCACAAGCCCATCACAAAGAATATCTGTTACATTTCCATCTGTATTAAGAATATTAAAACCATTTTTTTCAGCAATTTTTCCATCAAAGTAACTCATACAAGTAGCAAGTAGATCATCAATATTATCAACTGTTTTGTAAGGTGTAACTTTAAATCCTAAAGATTTTAACCATTCTAATCTATCTTCATCATACTGAAATTCTTCTTTACATACTCCAATATCAAAAAAAACAATATCAGGTTTTCTTTCTGCTACCAACTTGGGATCTAATAATCCTAATGTTCCAGAGGCTAAGTTTCTTGGGTTACTATAGTCTCCTCCATTTTGTTTAGAATATTTCTCAAAGAAAGGTGTACAATACATAATTCCTTCTCCACGAACCTCCAATTGTTCATTATAAGAAATAGCCATGGGAACAGATCGTATAGTTTTTACATTTTCTGTAATCAAATCTCCAATATAACCATTGCCTCTTTTGACAGCATCTACATAAATCTGATCTTCATAACTTACATTTACTGTTGCACCATCAAATTTAGGTTGAATTAAAATCTTAGTTCCATTTCCTCCACAGTCTTCATACCACTTACGAATATCTCTCTCTGTTTTCCCTTTGTTTTCAATGGAAAGCAGGGGAGTGGTATGAGTTTTTTTAGGAACATTACTTAATGGGTCACTGCCAACCCTTTGGGTTGGAGAGTCAGATGTTTTAAGTTCAGGATGTTTCTTTTCAAGTTCTATATATTGTTCCATAAATCTATCGTATTCAGCATCCGATACTAATTGCTTATTTTCTACATAATAAGCATGATCATATGTTTTTATCTTTTCTTTTAATTCAATACCTAATTCTAATTCTAATTCTATTTTTTTATTCATTATTAATATCCTCCCTTAGAATGTAATAAAATACCCAAATACATGAAGGTATCTTAATTTAAAACTATATTTAAAATCAAAATTTTTTTAAACCACTTAAAAAATCATTAATCGCTTGATAGTTTTAACATAACATAATAAAAAATAATTTTTTTAAACTTTAATAAAAAATACTTGAAATTAGAATAAGTGACTATCAATAATTACACTTATGAAAAATATAATTATAAGGTATTTTTAATAATTTGATTAGGAGGGTTTTACAAAATGAATTTATTAGATATTTTACACAATTTAAGAGAACAATTAATAGAAGGTATAGAGACGAAATCAATAACTGTCATTGAAGCAGTATATGATGAAATTTTTGCAATAGATGAAAACAAGATTAACTGTGACGCAAAAAATAACTTCCAAGATGTTATAGATAATTTGAAATCTGCTTATAAAAATAAAGATTTTAATTATGCTAAAAATGGATTAAGAAATCTAAATTATGTAATATTCATAGTGGAAAATAACGATAATCTTAAAGATTATAGGAATAGAATTGCAAACGGCAAAGATTGTGGTACAGTTTACGGAGTGTTTTGTTAATTGTAAAACAGTCAATAATTCTGATTTATAATATAAGCAACCAATACGGCAGGTTGCTTTTTTACTTGATTTCTTTCTATTTCATTAGTAATATAACCTTACACCTATTTTGGGGCATTTTACTTATTTTTTAATAAGGAGGTAAAAGTATGAAACCAACTATAATCAAAAGTAAATTAATCGAGATAAGAAAAAGAAAAGACCGAAATTTTGGTACAGAATTTGTTCTGAAAGATCTTAAAACAGAAGAAACTACAATTATCCAAGTTGATGAAAATATTGATGGAATAAAATCACTGTTTAAAAAACAAATTGATGGAACTGACACTAGAGAAGGAATATATTTATCTAAAGGCATGAGAAACATAAATATCTTTTTAAAAAGGGATGAGTTTGATATGAATCAAGAAGATTTTAATTGGTACTTATTCTCTAAAGAGGACGTAATAAAATTAGTACAATAATAAAAGGACGGAAACCCGTCCTTTTTACTTTACTTTTACTATATAACTATCAGGTTTAACTTTTGGAATAGTAATTTTAAGCAATCCATCTTTATATTCAGCAACAATTTCTTCCTTTTCAATATCATCTTCAAGATTAATAATTTTAAAAAGTTCTCCAATAGCAATTTCTGTTTTACTAAAACCATTTGTTATACCAAAATCTCTTTTTGCCTTAATGCCCATAATTCTGCCTTTTACTTCTATATGTATATCTTCTTTATTAACACCACAAAGATCAGCATAGATAACATATTTGTCTTGATCGTTAGTAAAACTAACCATAAGTTCATTATTTGTAATAGGTTTCATGAGAATCACTCCTTTTCACTTTTTAATTATTATACAGACTCAAATAATCATTTCAAATTTTTTATTTAAAAATTTAAAAAGACTTGACTTCTTAAGAGTTGATTATGTATAACTTAAAGGTAATCCTCTAGGTATCACCAATATCTAGCAGATTGCTCGTCTTGTGACTTATATATATTCCTATTAAGCCGTACTTCTTAATAGGATATGTATAAGGGCTTGGTACGAAGCAACAGGACATATGATTTAATTTCTGAAAAGTTGGTCACTTAGTAAGAAATGTTTTGGAATGAAAAGTTGGTCACTTAGTAATTCCATTGTGTGTCGAAAAGTTGGTCACTTAGTAGACAGTTTACATAAAATAAGCACACCTTTTTATAATGAACGGATAATTAAAGGGAGTGTTTATTTTTTATGTTTTTAAAAATATTATATTTATTAAAATACTTGCAATGTATACCCAATATAATATATATGTTTATAGTTGTTTTCAGGAAAGTCTTAATAAGGCTATAGTCGCATTAGTATTTAGACGACAAAAAAGATTTTTATTTTTATCAAAGAATATCTGAAAAGACATGTTATGTTAAACCCATAGGACTAAATACAATAAACATTCAATAAAGGAGGGCTTTTTATGAATAAAAAGTTAGTGGCCGTTGGAGCCATATCGCTATTATCATTATCAATTTTAGTAGGGTGCAGCACAGGAAAAACCCCTACTGATTCAAAGGTGGATGACAATAAACAAGTAGAGCAAAATCCATCTGAGCAGCAGACAGGAATTACAGATATAACTAAGAAAATCGAAATAGTATCTGATGTTACTGTTTTACCAAAAGAAGTACAGGACTCAATTTCGCAAATGAGCAAGGAAAAAGGATATACTTTCTTTGAACTTGAAAACAATGAATATGTTGTTGCTATAGCGTCTGGTGAAAAAGATTCAGGCGGATACGATATCAAAGTTGAAAAAGCAGAAGAAAAGACCGGTATTGTTGAAATTACTGTTAAAGAAACTGCACCAGATAAAGATGCTGTAGTTACAGAAGTAATTACTTATCCTGTAACAGTATTCAAAATTAAAGATATGACTGCTGCTTTTGAAGTAAAAAATACAGAGGGCGAAACATTTGACTATATTTTAATAGATCAACAAGTTATCCCTAATGAACAAGAAACTTCTGAAGAAATACAGGCTAAAGAAGATAAATCTAACTAACAAAAACACCTTTACTGAATTTAGTAAAGGTGTTTTTATATGAAAATCTAAATATTACTTGTCTGTAGTATGGAATATGATAAAATGTTAATAAGGTCAATATATAAGGAGTGTAGATATGGATTTAAAAGTTGAGCCTATGATTATTCTTTTATATAACATTTTTAAAAAATATGATTCTTTTTTAGAAGTCATTTGGGAACACCATAAACAAAAAAATGTAGACTCATATTATGAATTCTACGAGTCAGAGATCTTTGGTGAAGAATCTAATAAAATGAAAAAAAAGACTAAAATCTATATTATTAATGCCTGTCTGTATATAGATAAAAAGATAATTCCTGTAATTATAAAAGAGAAAGATATAAATGCACTTTATATAAACACTAAAGTAAAAATAAATAAGTACAAAACAAGACTAAGAGAACAAGTTGAATCTTATCTTTCTACAGAAAATGATAAAAAATATATTCTTAAAGAATTGTTAGATGCTCCAAGTGATGTTAATAGGCAAGATTTTATACAGGTAAGAAAAAATAAAATAAACAAGTGGGAGTCTGATATAAATTGTTTGTTGTCGGATTTTTACTACTTAGATGAATTACGAAAAAATCAACTTAATATAATATTTGTTGATGAAGCAATTCATTTGTTGTTAAAAGATATATATGAAGAAGATAATATATCACTTTTAAACTTACTAACTTCTTTATCCGAAAATAAGAAAAAAAATAAAAAATCCGAAAAGAAAGGTGCAACTGTTCCAAATAGTATGCTAAACTATGATGGACTTTTTGGAGCAGGAAGAAAAAAGATTGAGGATGTAAAGTATGAGGAGATAGATGGTCAAATTTATGCAACTCCGAATCAAAATAATGAAAACATCCAAATAAGATTACCAAATTTGAAAGTTAAAGATGAAAATATAAATATTGAATTTGATTATAAACAAGATAATATAACTTTTAATGCCGATGATTTTAAGGTTTTAACAGCAATATTTGAAATAGGAGCAGAAATTCTTGCCAGTGGAAATGAAGCAGTTTGCTTCACCATGGAAGAAATGTGTGAACATTTACAATTAGAGCCATGTAGTAAAAACTACAATAAAATTGCTCGTTCAATCTTTTATTTCAAGACAAAAGAAGTTTATATAAAAATATCTGATACCCATATAAGAATTTTTAACATAATAAAAACAATAGACAAACCTATTTTTAATTCTGACAGAAAAAAACAGTGGACAATAAGATTTCATGAAGAATTAGTTAAAGAAATTGTAGCATCTAAATATAAAAGAATTCTCACTAAAACTATATCATCTTATAGATATGAATTATCTGTGCTTTTATTTAGAGTGTTTGTATATGATTTTTATAACGTTTCGGATGATATAATGTATATTCAATATTCTTGGCAAGATTTAGCAAATAAAACTGGATTAAACGACAAGCCAAGTATAATTAAAAGGAGAATAATAAGTGCTTTAAATGAAATGACTTCTTTAGAGAATTCTATCATTTCAAAGTATGAAACTGCTCCAGACAATTCTTATTTCTACATATATCCTAAAAGAGATAATATAAAAAAATTAAGCGATAAATAAATTATCGCTTTTTTTGTTCCGTAAAGAACTTTGGTACACCTTTGAGAATCGAATTTTACATTTTTTTTGTTCCATAAAGAACTTTGATACACCTTTAATATTCAAATTTATAAAACTATTTGTTACGTAAAGAACTTTAATACACCATAAAAAACTTCTATGCACCGTAAAGAACTCTGATGTACCGTAAAGAACTCTGATGCACTGTAAAGAACTCTGGTACACCTTTATATTTATCAAAATTTGTTTATTAATTGATTAATATAATAGTTTAAACACATTGATATAACAAAGACTTTGGTATGTTACTTAAATAAAAGTTTCCGTAAAGAACTCTGGTACACCATATCTAAACATGCATATGAAATTATATTCCTAGTTTCTTGTTGTAAACTTAGTTATTTCAACTATTCATATGACCTTTAAATCTTATTTCAACTTTTTATTAATTATAAAAAATTTAGTAATCTTCTAGTTTTTTTTGTTCTGTAAAGAACTTTGATGCACCGTAAAAAACTTCTATGCACCTTTCGTCATATTTTTTAAATTCTCCAATATTTGATAATAATATTCTCACTATGGTATACTTTGAAAGTAAGTAAATAAAAGAAAAATAGTGATATATATATCACTATTTAGACATTTGAGTTCTAATTTGCCGATTAAAACTCAAGTTGAAAATTATTTATCCCTAAACTTAAAAAAGAAATACAACTGAATATATCTTAACGGTTTTTATTGCTATTTGCCGTAGCATAAATTTCCAGTTAAGCAAATTCAATACCTTACGCACTTTTAAAAAAGTGGACATGAAAGGTCTAGTTTTCTATTACCTTTTTTAAGTTAATTATAGTTATATTATAACATAAGTAATAAAAATTAAACAGTCTAATAATTCGGTAAAGAAAGGAGTTTAAAATGGCTACGAAAATAAGCATAGATCATGCACTTCAAATTGTTAAGAATAACGATCATCACAAATTAATAGATGTGTTTAATGTACTTGCTAAAATTAGTAGCCAGTATAAAGAAGATGAAACACAAAGAGATTTCTTTATTA